>JAFGOK010000720.1 GCA_016926535.1 Micromonosporaceae bacterium
CTGTCGCTTGCCACGAGCATGGGACCGGGGCGTTGCCATGACCTAGGGACCACCTGGTCGCGTTGGTGAGCATGCCGATGTGGACGTGGCGTGTCAAGGGCTGCGGGGACGTGTCCGCCAGGCTCGGGTGCGGCAGGCCGGTGAGCACCAGCGAGCGGGGCGGCCGGTGGCCGTGGTGGGGATCGGTTGGCCGCAGGCGGGACAGGGTGTTTCGTTACGGGGTTTCGTCACGGTGCCGCGCTGTCGGTGGGCGGCCTGCCGGCAGGCCGGTGAGCACCAGCGTGCCGGTCGACCGGTGGCCGCGGGTGTGGGCATCGGATGCTGGCAGTGGCTGCAGTGGCGAGTCGATGTGCGAGCCGCTGGTGGGGTTTCGTTACCGGGTTTGGTCACGCTGGCGGCGATGATGGCGGTGGCCATCTGGTGGAGGTCACCGTGGTGGCGGCTGGCCAGGTCGGCCGCGGCGCGGTGGGTGGCCGGGTCCCAGCGGGTGGCGTCGAGCTCGGGCAGGTCGTACTCGACCAGCGCGACGGCTTCACCGGCGGTGTCGGGCAGGGTTGCCTGCCCGGCGTGGGCCAGTAGCGCGACCGCCCACGCGGTGGGGCTGTACTGGCGTGCCCAGCGCAGCTTCGTAACCTCCAGCGGGGTGACCCATCGGGCGTGGGCGGCGGCGATGCCGCGCATGGTGGCGGTGATGGGGCCGTCGGTCCATTCGACGCGCCAGTGGCCACCTGCGGGCCGCCTGGTGGGGTTGTCCCAGCAGATGACCACCGGGGTGCCGATGGCCTGCGAGAGGTGGGTGGCTAGGGTGGCGGCGGCGCGGGCGCGGGCGCTCATGGCGACCCGTCCCGGGTCGGGGTTTCGTTACCCGGTTTCGTCACGGTGGGGCGTTGCCGGCGCCGGTAGGACTCGCCTTCGATGACCAGCTCGTGGCAGGTGGAGACCAGCCGGTCGACGGCCGACTGGGCCAGCAGCGGGTCGGCCATCAGCGCCAGCCACTCATCCGGGGTCCGGTTGGAGGTGAGCACGGTCGCGGCCTTGTGGTGACGCTCGACCACCAGCTCGTAGAAGTCGGCGGTCTGGGTGGCGTCCAAGGCTTGCAGGCAGAAATCATCGATGATCAGCAGCTGCACGTGAGCCAGCCGGCGCATCTCGGCCTCGAGGGTGTTGTCGAGCCGGGCGGCGGCCAGCCGTTTGAACAGCTTGTCGGCGCGGGCCATGTGCACGCTGTGGCGTCGGCGTACGGCGATGTGCCCTAACGCGGTGGCCAGGTGCGTCTTGCCCACCCCAACCGGACCCAGAATCAAAGCCCCGTGTGGGCCGTCGAGGAACCGCAGGCTGGCCAGCTCGTTCCATAGCTGTCGGTCGAAGCGCACCGCCGCGGCCGAGTCCCAGGTCTCCAGCCGCATGCCAGCGTCCAGACCGGCGGCGCGGGCCCGCAACGCCGCGGAGTTGGTCTCCCGGCGGGCGACCTCATCGGCGAGCACCAGCTCAAGGAACTCTGCATGCGGTAGCTGTTGCTGTTTGGCCAGGGTGAGCCGCTCGGGCAGGGTGTCCATCAGCTTGCCCAGCTTGAGCGTGCGCAGGATCTGACGCAGCTCCGAGCTGACCGGGTCGGTGATCGTTTTGGCGGCCATCAGCGCACCCCCTCACCCTCAGCGCCCGCGTCGCTGACCAGCCGCAGATACGGCCGGCCGGTGGCGAACTCGGCCGCATCGCGGGCGAACCGGCCCGCGGCGGCGGGTCGCCGCGCCGGCGGGGCGGGGTTGCTCTCGGTAGCTTTCTCCAGCATCGACGCAATCTTGGAAACGGAGACGACGTCGACTTCAAGCGCCTTACCGCAGGCGGTGTTGACCGCCTGATCGCCGTAGCGGCGGGCCAGACCCAGCAGCCGGTAAACCTGCCGCATCCTGGTCCAGGGCAGCGGGTCGTCCAGCAGCCGCTGCGCATAGACCCCCACCTCGGCGCCGCACCGGCGCGCCGCGGCCACCAGCCGGTCCAGGTCCCGCATCGCGTAGCCAACCTTGGCCGCTGGTAGATCCTCCGGGTCGGTCTGCCGACCGCCGGGGCGTTGCCGGGGGTGCACCTTGACCAGCTGCCCCCGCCAGAACAGCTTCACCAGCGCGGAGTCGGCCCGCACGTCCAGATGCGCTCCGATGTAGTCTTTCGGGGCCGAGTAGAGCGCCTTGCCGACCTCGACGTGGTAGTCGCGGTGCACCTTGACGGTCTTGAAGATCGGCACGTCATAGGGCGGCGGCACCGCCAACAGCGCACCGGCCTCCTGCTCGGCGAACACTTCGGCGGGTCGGGCCTGGGTCGTGCCGTGGATACGCTGCCCTGCCCGCTGCATGCACCAGGTGCGCGCCCTGGCCTGCGCGTCGGCCAGGTCGACAAACTCTTCCCCGGCGAAGAAGCTCGACCGTACATAGGGGACCGTCCGTTCTACCCTGGGTTTGTCCTTGGCATGGCGCACCCGCGCCGGGTCGGTGACGAACCCGCAGTGCTGGGCGTAGTCCAACCAGCCGGTGGTGAACCGCGGGTTGACCGCATCGGCGTTGGCCACGACTGTCGACATGTTGTCCGGGATGAGGACCTTGAACACCCCGCCGAAGAACTCCCACGCCGCCTGGCAGCCAGCGATGACCGTCTCCAGCGTCTGGGAAAAGCTCAACCATACGAACATGTGCCGCGAGTACACCGCGGTGAAGATCAACGCGTGGGTGACCCGCCGCCGACCCGAGGCCGGGTCGTAGATCAGGCCCATCTTGCCGAAGTCGACCTGACACTCACACCCCGGCTCACCGTCGGCCACCCGCACCGTCGTGCCGCCACTACGGCCGAAGCCACAGCGCTGCACGCAGAACCGGTGCAGCGTGCGGTAGGGCACCACCACCCCCTGCCGCGTGAGCAGGTCGTGGATCTTCACCACCGTCAGGTCCTTGCCCAGCCAGGTGGTAACCTGCTCCCGCTGCGCCTCCAGCGCCTGCCACGCGCTACCGTGCCCGCTCGGGCGCACCGGCCGCACCGCATCGACGACCTGCCCGATCACCTCATCGCACAGCTGCTCCAGCCCGCCAACGCGGACCACCCCAACCGCCTCGGCCGCCTGCACATACCGGCGGGCGGTCTTCCGGTCCACGCCCGCCTGCTCGGCCACCCTCCGCAGCCCGCCACCGGCCAGCCACGCCCGCAGCACCTCACGCACTTCGATCACTGAGACCTCCCGGAATGCCATCGAGTTCGAACCTCCACGTCGTCCGACGTGAAGATCAAAAACCGCAGTGATCAAGAGACCCGACTCGACACGCCGGGTGGTCCCATCACTGGCAACCGGGTGGTCCCATCACCCTGGCAAAACCCCGCTCAGGGTGGTCCCATGCTCATGGCAGGCGACACGATGACCGGGCGCGGCACGGTCAGTAGCACGTCGTTCGGCTCCGTCGCCGGCATCCTCCCTTCCCTGGAATTCGTGTCCGACGATCCAATGGACCGTGCCATCGTGCATTGGATGAATCTGCCGGACTATATGGGCAACACGACCCTGCGCTACATCGGCAGCGACGGCAACACGACATGGAGATCCAGCCGC
>JAFGOK010000002.1 GCA_016926535.1 Micromonosporaceae bacterium
CCGGAGGCGACGACCCGGGTGGGGTTCATCAGATCCGGGTCGATGGTGCCACCGTGGGCGGGGTCGATGTCGACGACCAGGAGCCCGGATGCCCTCCCGGTGCGGATGGCCAGCAGCCCCCGGGGCACCCGTTCGATCATCGCTTCGATCCGGTCGGGGTCCAGGGTGGCGGCGTAGAACCCGTGGCAGGTCAGGCACCCGCAGGTGTCCGGATCATGTGCGCTGCCCTCGCCCTTGGTGGGGCAGTGGGGGCAGTTGGCCACGGGGCGTTTGGAGCGGCCCAGGAGGAACACCGGCCAGCCGCGACGGGTGTAGTCCACGGCGTTGCGCAGCAACGCCTCATGGTGAGCGCGAAGCGCCATTCTCGTTCTTGTCCTTCCGTGTCAGGCTGCCCGCCGGTACGCGGACGGCGCGGCGGTGAGGGCGGTCAGGACGTCGCCCTGAGCACCGGTGCCGGTGTGCGGGTCGCGGAGTGGGGTGGTTTCGGCGCAGACCTTGTGACAGGGCTGGCCGTGCTGGTCGCGCATGAGCGCGGGTTGGTGGCAGATTCGGCACGCACGCGGGGGGCCGATGCGGTGGTGGCGCCAGTCGAGGGCGTTCATGTCAGCAGGAATCCGATGAGGGCGAGGCTCGCGGTGACCAGCAGGACCAGGGCGATGCGTCCGACGACCGAGCGGAGGGCTTCCGCGAGAAACCGGGCGTGGATCATGGCGACGTCGGCGTGCCAGAGGGCGCGTTCGAGGTGCCGGCCGATGGGGACACCAACGATCACACCGATCGCGGTTCCGATACCGAGCGTGACGAGCACGGTAGAGACGGGCATGGTGGACTCCTGAGGGGACCGGGGATTTCACGCCGGATTTCACGGGTGATTTCACGGCGTGTTTGCCTATGGCCAGGGGCCGTGAAATCGGGTGTGAAATCGGCCCGATTTCACGGCCGTGAAATCGGTCAGGCTGGCTGACCGGGGCGCAGGATGCGATACCGACCGTTACGGTCGATCTTCATGAGGAGCGGGGTCGTGCCGGTGGTCAGTTCGGTCAGTGCCTTGGTCAACCAGGCCGCTGTGTAGCCGATTTGTTCAAGGACGTCACCAAGATCGGCGGGTCGCAGTTCGGTGTGCCCCTGGTCGGAGAGGGCCGCGATGTGTTGGCGCAGCACGGCCCGCGCCTGTCCGGGATCCACGGATGTGGGCAGGGTCAGGCTGAAGCGACGGGGGGTGGGGGTGGTGTCGAGTTCCTGGGAGGGGTCGCAGTCGTCGGGTGGGTCGGTGGGGTTCACGCCGGGTCGCATGGCGGGGTCCTGTCGCTGGTCGGGGATGGGGTGTCGGCATGCGCCCGGGGTCGTCACGGCGTCGGTGTGCGCCATGAGGGTGCCGAGGGCGGCCCGGGTGGTGGGGTCGAGGGGTTTGCGGATGGGTGCCCAGCCGGTGACGGCGTCGGTGATGTCGGAGCGGTCGGCCAGTTCGCTGCGGCAGGGGGTTGCCCACCGGGTGGTGGGGATGGAGGGGGCTTCCAGGTAGAAGTAACCGGGCTTGCTGGCACCCCAGGATTCCGGGCACGCTCCGGCGTCCACGGTGGCCGCTGACAGGGCCAGGTTCGGGTCGTCGCGGCCATCGATGCCAAAGCAGATGTTCGCGGCGAACTGGCTGCGCAGGCTGGTGGGTGCCCGGTCGTGGGTCCAGCGTTGTTGGGAGAGCACCAGGCAGATTCCGGCGGTGCGGGCGCGTTCGGCCACGGCCACGAGGGCGGGGTGATCCGACCAGGCCGCGGATTCCTCCACCCACACCAGCAGGTGCGACAGGCCACAGCCGGGCATCCATTCCGACAAATCCTGCTCGCCGAGTGCGGCGGTGCGAGCGGGGATGACCCGCTCGGCCAGGAGGTCGAAGAACGCGTCGGCCTGCTCGTCGTCGGTGATCAGGAGGGTGACCCCGGGGCGGATGGGTTTGACGGTCTGGTCGCGTTTGACGGTGTCCACGACGATCAGGGCCCCGTCGGTGCGGGTGAGGTAGTCACCCCACATGACCTTCGCCCATTCGGTCTTCCCGGAGCCGGTCATGCCGGTGGCGCGCAGGTGGATAGCGGGGCGTACTCCGGGGCGCCCGGTCAGCCAGAGGGCGACCGGGTCGCCGTCCTCGGCGCGACCGAACCGCAGGGGTGCGTCGCCCACGGACCGACCCGGGGCCGAGGGTCCGGCCCACGGGATCGGGGTGCGCAACTGGTCGACGGGCACGATCTCCAGCCGGCCGGTGCGGACACTGCCCGGATTACGGTGCACCCGCACCGCCGTGGATTCCACGTCGAAGTAGGAGGCGACCTGGTCGCGGGAGCCTTCCAGTTCGGCGAGGGTGTCTCCCCGGGGCATGGCCACCGGGGTGATGACCTTGGCCCCCCGGGTTTTGGGTTTGCCGAGGGTGGCGTCTTTGAGCGCGGTGACCGCCTCCCGCAGCCCGGCGCTGTCGGTGGTGGGCTGCTCGTCGGGGTTGGCCTTGGCCAGCAGCCGCAGGATGGCGAAGGCGAGGCTGCCGGTGACCGTTCCGGCGGCCCACAGGTCCAGCCAGGGACGCTGCCAGGGGGCGTTGATGGTGGCCCCCAGCACCCAGGCGGCCCCCAGGGTGCTCATGGTGGTGGCCACGCTCTGGCGGATGCGGCCCCGGGGTCGTGCGGCCATCCAGGTCAGCACGCTCAGGGCGGATCCGGTCAGGGTGATGCCGGCGGCGGCCCACGGGTTGGTGCCCCAGGCCTGGTGGGCTGCGGCCACCATCGGCCAGGCCAGCAAACATCCGGTGGGGGTGACCAGGTAGGGCACCAGAGCCCCGGCCAGGTCGAAGCGGTGCTGGGTGCTGTAGAGGGTGGGCATGCCCGCCTGGCGGGGCATGCGGGTGCGGCGGGATCCTCTCATCGGGTCATGCCTCCTTCGCCTTTGAAGCGGAATTCGTTGCGGCGGGGTTTGTGGCCCACGGCTTCCAGTTCGGGCATGTAGACGGCCTCGAAGCGGGTGGAGGCGGTCACGATGTACTGGGAGGCGACCACCAACGCCTCAGCGGCGTGACCGAGGGGTTTGGTGACCTGCCGGGCACGGGCACGCCCGGTCAACCCGCCCACGGTCAAGCCCCGGGACACCGCCCGGAGTCTGGCGTCCAGTTCGGAGGCGGTCACGCCGAGTTCCAGGGATGCGGCGTGCAGGATGCGCCGGCTGGTGTTGAACCATTCGGCCAGGGCGATGTTGTCGGTCAAGGCGTCGGCGCCGGTGAAGATTCCCCGGTTGGGGTTCTGGGTGGCTGACATGATGGGACTTCCTCCACAACAGGGTTCGTGCAAGCGGACTCGAACAAGGGGGAACCCGGGGTGCGACCAGTGGTTTCCTAGGCCTGGTGGGTCGCACCCCGGGGCAGGGGGTCAGCGCCGGGAGCGGCGCTGGTCGATGAGGGCGAAGTAGGCGGGGGTGCCAAACGGGGGGCAGGTGCACGGGGCCGTGCCACACAGCACGCACCGGATGCGGTGCGCGTCGGTGCATCCTTCGGCGTAGGCGTCGAGATCCGGGGACCACACAGCACCCAAGGCGTCAAGCAGGCCGACCGGATCGAGCAGGGTTGCCATGGTGGGACCCTCTTTGCTGGTGGTCATGGTCAGAACGGGGGCTGGTTGTCGCCGGTCGGGCCGGTGGACGCTGATGCCCACGGGTCGTCGTCGCCCAGCGGCGCGGCACCGGTGGTGCGGGCAAGACGTTGGGGTTGGGCGTTGGCAAACCGCAGGGAGGGGCCGATCTCTTCGACGTCCAGGCCGATGCTCGTGCGGTTGTCGCCGTCGGGGGTTTGCCAGCGGTGCTGCTTGAGGCGTCCGGTGACGATGACCCGGGTGCCCTTGGACAGGGACTCGGCGATGTGGTCGGCCATCTGCCGGAACGCGGTGCAGGTGAGGAACAGGGCCTCCCCGTCGCGGTACTGGCCGCTGGTCTTGTCGAACATGCGGGGGGTGGAGGCGACGGCGAACCGGACCCAACTGGTGCCGGATGCGGAGACCTTCAGTTCGGGGTCGCCGGTCAGGTTTCCTACGATCGTGATCGAGGTTTCGTTGGCTGCCACGGGGGCACTCCTTCGAGGTTGACGTGAGGGACAAACAGGGGGAAGTGCCGGGGTGCACCATCTGGGCTCACCCCGGCGGCGTCTGTTCAGATCAGCTCCACCAGTTCGGAGACCGGGGTGCCGTTGATCGGCGTTGTGGCCGGCTTCGTGTCCTGCTCGTCGGCGGTCAGGTAGCGGCGGATCGTGCGCTCGGAGACGTTCAACCGCTGGGCCATCGTGGTGACCGTGATCGCGGGGTTGCGTCGACGCATCCGCGTCACCTGCTCGGCGGTGGACACGGTCCGACGAACCCGGGGTTTGGGCCGCCCACCACCATGATCGATGTCCGCAGCGCTGCCCGGGGTCGTGTCCGCGTGGGTGTCCGTCGATCCGGACACCGGGGCGGCGGTCAGCGCCGGAATGCCGACACAGTCGCTGTCCCCGATCACGGACACCACCGTGTCCACCGACGTGGACATCGGCGTGCCGGTCGTCGAGCCCGGGGTGACCGGCTTGGCCGGGGGCACGGTGTCCGCCCCCATGTCCGTGCTGGTGTCCACGGTCTGTCCGCCGGTGGCGGTCAGCGTGCGCACTCTGGCCGACTCCATGCGCATCGCTTTCAGTACGCGCCACTGTCCATTCGGGCACAGTTGGCGGTAGCGGTCGATGGCCTCGGCGGGGGTCGTGATGCCCTCCAACCTGCCGACCCGCCAGGCGCAGTAGGTTTCGGCGAACGCCCCCACTCCCGGGATCCACCGGCCCAGCCGGTAGGCCGAGGCGGTGGCATACGTCAGCCGACGCTGGTCACCGATCTGTGCGTCGCGGCGCACATGCCCCAACACCAGGTGTAGGAGCATGGGGCCGAGCACGCTCATGAGGGGGAAGAACCACCAGGCGTCGTCGGGGGCGCCGGGTTGGTCGCCGTGGCGGTAGCCGGCGAACGCCGAGGTGCAGGCGAATACCCAGACGAGGGGGCCGAACGCCCCGGGCTTGTCGCCCCGGGCGGCCAGGATCAGCGTCATGAGCACACACACCCCAGCGGCGGCGTCCAGGGCGAAGAACACCGCATACGACCAGGTGCGGCTGAGCCCCAATCCGGTGGGGTCCTGCGCCCAGCCGACGATGTTCTGCGCCGACAACGCGATCGGCGCCACCACGACCAGGGTGAGCAGGAGGTTGCGGCCACGCTCGGCCCACACCATCCGGTGGCGGCTCATCGGGGCACCTCCTGAGGCTCGGCCGCGGCGGCAGTCGCGGCAGCCGCTTCTCCGGCCTCGTCGAGGGCAGCCGCCGCGTCCCGGTAGGCGTCCCGGGCGATCATCCAGGTTTCCACCGCCTCATCCCGCGAGGCCCAGGCCGTGGCACGGGCCTGCCGAACCTGCTCCGAGACCACATACGGCGGCGTGACCCGCTGGTCGCGCACCACCCGATCGGCCTCATCGGCCCGACGGTCGGCTGCCTTGTACGCCTGCCAGCAGCGAAACTCACCACGGCTGGTCTCCTCAACCACCGCCCACAGCTGTTCCAGCGTGCTCATCAGGGCACCTCCTGATGCTCAGCCGCAGCGGCGGCGGCCTCATACCGTTGGGCCTGCCCCTCATCGCCGAGGGAGGTCCGGCAGATGCGGGCGGCCTGCCGATACTGGGCGATGGTGACCGCACGCAGCCCAGCGATGGCCTGCTGAAGCGCCCGGTCGATCTGGCGTGCCTCGGCCAGCAGTCCTTGCAGATCGGGTTTGGGGGTCGCGTCGATCACCTCGCGGATGGCCGCGACGGCATGGCCGATGCCCTCACGCCGATTCAACTCACCGTGCGATAGCCGCAGCGCCTCCCGCTGGTCGGGGTGCGCCTCGGCCTCCAACCAGGACAGGACCTCATCCAGTTGGGGACTCATCGGGGCACCTCCGGAGTCGCGGCCTGGTTCAGGGCCTCTTTGGCCAGGGCAATGTGTCGCAGCGCTTGACGGCGCCCCTCGGCCTGCTGGGGGGACAGCCGCCCCTGCCAGTCCGAGCGCAACCAGTCGCCCGCATCCCCCAGCAGCGAGTAGGCCACGGCCCGCAGCTGCTCGAAGCTCGGGCGTCCACCACTGGTCATGACGTCACCTCCTGGTCCTGACCGGTGGCGCCGGTGGGTGCGGGCCGCTCATCGGCGAGCTTGTTGACGTAGAACATCGCAAGATGGGCGGCGTGCGACGCCCACAGCGGCGCCACGGCCAGCGGGGCGAACGCGGCGGCATCGGCCAGTTCCTCCCACAGACCAGCCAACCTGCCCAGCACGCCGGGAACCTCAGCACCGTCAGCGCCGAACATCCGCACGCCCATCACCTCCCGATGGATCTCCTCCGGAGTACGACTCACCGAAACACCTCCCCCGGGTCCACCAGACGGGTCAAGGGCAGCAGGTCCACATACACCCGCACCCGGTCAGCGTCGTCGCGGCACGGATAGGGGCGGGAGCGGTGCTCCACCCGCACCAGGGGGGTCAGGTTCAGCACCTCGAAGGCCAGGTCAACCTCGTCGGGGGTGCCGATCACACGCAGCTTCACCGCTCCTCCTTCACAGGACGGTCGTGAACACCGAACCGGACCGTGCCCCGGGGCAACGGCGCCGGACGCGGACCAGCAGCACCCTCGCGGGCCACGGTCCAACCATCGGGGTGATGCGGACGCCGAGTCCGCGAACCAGCCGGGAAACCAGCGACACCAGCACCCTGGTCGCCGTCTTCTGGGGTGCGGGCAGCAGCCCCGCGACACCGGGGGCTCATCGGGTCACCGCCCTGCCGGCCAGGGTGGTGACCGACCAGCCAGAGGCCAGCAACGCGGCCACGTACTGGCCGTTGGGGTCCCCGGTGAACACCAGGGGGCGACGGTTCTTCCGGGTCGCGGTCATCGCCACATGCGCACCGTTCGGCGGTGCATCCGTGCGCCCGGCCCGGGGCGCAGACATAATGGTCATCGGGTCGACTCCTATTCAGTCGATCAAGGCCCGACGATCACCGTGTTGGCGCACGGCGTCGGGCCGTCCATATTGGTAGGGATTCAGGCAGCCACCAGGGCCGGAACCGTCGGTGGTGTCGAGGGTTCGGATCCGCTGGTCAGAGCCTTGGTGCGCTCGCTGGACAGGTGTAGCCAACGGGCGATTCGCGCGACCGGCCATCCACGCCGATGCAGCCGCATGACCGCACTGGCCTGCTCAATGGGTGTCAGGTGCACCGACATGCCCCGGCACGCCAGGTCCACGGCGATCTCATCGACGTAGGTGGGATCAGGGATGATTTCGCGGGGCAGCCCGTACTCGACGACGACCTTCTCATCGTCGCGAATTGATCGTTCCCAGCACTCTGAGCAGGCAATCTCGCCGATTATTGGCCGGTACTGATGGCTGCTGGCTCGGCAGCGTTCCCCGGCCACCGTGGCCAGAGGATGCGAATGGTCAAACCGCTGGTAACCAGCCATCACGGACAACCTCTCTGGGTTTGAGAAAGGTGATGGCCGACCCGCAACGTTGCGGGTCGGCCAGGACGAACATGTCGACCCGGCGGGTCGGACATGCGGCAAGAGCATGCGCGTTGACCGATGGACGCGCGGCGGCCACCTTGTGACAGGAGATGGCAAACCCAATCGATGTTCGCGGAAACGATGGATCCGGATGAAGTTCTCAAACGACGTGCACGCGGCGGCTCGAAAACAAACGGCACAGCTGAAAGCCACTCCGCCGTTCCGGCGACCAACCGGTTTGACCTGCTCACACGGTCTGTGTGATCGCTGCTCCCCGATGGGGTTCTGCGATGCAAGGAACCTAACAACTGATATGTCACCGTGTCAACTGTTAGGTTCAAGGTCAAGTAGAATGGCGTCTGAGCTGCGACAATGTGATGATCTGTTAGGTTCTTGATATGCTGCGCGTGATCATCGCCATCAACGCGCGAGGAGCGTCATGTCGTCCTCAAACCGACTCGCCCGTGCCGATTCACTCCACCGGCAGGTTGCCCGCAACATCCGGAACGACATCGAGGCGGGCGTACTCCGAGACGGTGACGCACTCCCGTCTACCAGGGAGTTAGCGCAGACATGGGGTGTCAGCGTCTTCACGATCAACGAGGCGATGAAGCTGCTCGCCGACGAGGGGTTGATCGTCAGCAAGTCCCGGTCGAAGCGGGTCGTTCGTCTGTCGAACCAGGCCGCACGCAACGAGATGCGACCCCAGACGCCCCACGTCGTGCTCGTTGGGGGCTACGCGGGAAGCGGCAAGACCGAACTGGGGCGCATTCTCGGCCACATGACCGGATGGCCCGTCCTCGACAAGGACAGCCTGACCCGCCCGGTGGTCGAAGTGGCCTTGGAGATCCTTGGACAGTCGCCCAACGACCGCGAATCCGAGGTCTACCTCACCCGGATCCGTCCACGTGAGTATGAGTCGCTTGAAGCCACAACCAGGGAAAACATCGAATGTGGCAACAGCGCCATCGTCACCGCTCCGTTCATCCGGGAGTTCAACGACACCGCATGGATCAACCGGATTCGGGCAAAGTACGCCAGCCTGGGAGCGACCACAACACTCGTCTGGATCTACTGCGACGCGGACACCATGCACACCTATCTCCGCCATCGCGGGGCCGCGCGTGACGCAGCGAAGCTTGCCGACTGGCCAGGCTACCTTGCGGCGGTGGACGTGGAGTTCCGGCCAGCCGTGCCGCATTTCCTCATCGACAACCGGCCGTCCGCATCCACGCTCCAGGACCAAGCCAAGGAACTCCTCAAGACCGTGCTGGGCGGGGTACCGGCGTGACGACCGGGGTCGTCCTCTACGGACCTCCGGCAGCAGGCAAGGACACCGTGACTGTCGCCTTGAACGCGCTGGACCCGCGATTCGTGCCGTTCCCGCGTATCAAGGTCGGTGCCGGACGGGCAACTGGGTACCGCATGGCCGCTGAGTCCGAGGTCGAAGCGTTGCGCGCCCAGGGACACGTGATCTGGGAAAAC
>JAFGOK010000721.1 GCA_016926535.1 Micromonosporaceae bacterium
CGCCGGATCACGGCTGTCGAGCGTGACGGCATGCAGATTGACACTCATGTTCGACGAGCATAGCCGCTGACGTCACCGTCAGATGGCGCCCGAGCCGACCAAGCCGTCAGCGGTGACAAAGGCGGGTGTTTCGGCTGGTGATGGGTCTGATGGTGACGTCACCAGGGCTTCCGCTCTCGGCAGGTACCGGCGGGCGGTCGACTCGCTGACCCCGGCCTGCGCGGCGATCTACGCCGCCGTCGCCTTCGGCATCCTGGCGGCGACCCGCTCCACCTTCGCCCGACTGGTCAACGACTTCGCCGACAGTCGAGGCGCTGGAATCACAGCGTCGCCACTGGCGTCAGGCATCTCCGCGGTGACGTCAACATCAGCGTCAACATTGATATCCACAAGTGCCGCCGACCTTGTGGATAACTCCGAAGCGGGGAATCCGACGGGCATGCGATCGCCGGCCAGGCCACCACGGTCCTCGCCCCGATCGACGGCTGGGCCGCCGTGCCGATGCCACGACGAGCAGCCCGTCAACGGGCAGCGGCAGCACGTAGGCGACCTCGGCCCGTTCCCCGAATCGCAGGGCGACGTGCACCATGTGCGTCCACAACGCCCAGGCCGCGATTCCAGCGACCGCTGCGGCACTGAGGGTCGAGCACAGGCCTAGGCTAATGACATGCTGAGCACGCCAGCCTCGTTTACGCACCAGGGGACTGCAAGGCTGTTCGAGCGACTCGCGGACCGCTATGACGCGTGGTACGACGGCCCTGCCGGGCGAGTCCTGTTTCCGCTAGAGGTAGGCTGCCTGGCGCCGCTGCTTCGGGGCTCGGGCCGGCCCCGGCTGGAAATTGGGGTAGGCAGCGGACGATTCGCGCACTCCCTGGGAATCGACTTCGGCCTTGACCCGGCCAGGGCTCCTCTCTCCTTGGCACGGCAGCGCGGGATCATGCCTGTGCAGGGCGCAGGGGAAGCACTTCCGCTCGGCGACGGGACAATCGCTGCCATCCTGCTGGTGGTGACCCTGTGCTTCGCTGACAATCCGAAAGCCCTGCTGGCAGAGGCCCGGCGAGTCCTGGCTCCGGGTGGGACGCTGCTGCTTGGCATGGTGTTCGCGGATAGTCCTTGGGGCGCCTGGTACCAGCGGAAGGCAACGCAGGGACATCCTTTCTACTCATCGGCTCGGTCCCTCACGCACGTCAACGTCCAGCAGATGCTCGCCGACGCCGGGTTTGTGGTTCGTCGCGCGCGTTCCACCCTGGTCCAACCCCCGTCGGACACGCCGCATGCCGAGCCGATCCTCGACGGCTATGTGCCCGAAGCCGGGTTCGTCGCTCTCCAGGTTGCCTGATCATGGAGTGAGCAGGAAGTCCCACATCAAATCAGCGTCGGTGGCCCGGGGCGGCCCAGACGAAACGGACAATGCGACGGACGATCGGAGCCCGCGTGGTATCGCTGGATATGGATTTCGGCGCCAGCGTCCGCTACGTAGTCAAGGTCGCTCTGCTGCTCCAGTTGGAAGCCAACGCCGGAGGAACGCTGGCGGCGAGCGCAGTCTGGGCCGTGCCCTGGACGGTGCCTTGGACGTCGGGGAGTATCGATCCTGTGATCACGAGGCTACTCGCGAAAGGCCGTCCATGGTGTTGGGCCGGCGTGATGGGGTTCGAGATACTGCGGCCGGTGGTACGGCTGTGGTGGCCGTGCCACCGGACTGTGGCCCGTGGTGGGTCTCAGCGGGGGCCCGGATAGTCAGCCGGGGCCGAGGTTCATGTCTCTGTCAACCCTCCGTCGAGATCGACCGAGCGGCAGCAAGTACAGCGGCGCGGGCGTCTCCCACCGCCCCCAGACGGACGATCAGGCCCATCTTGCCCAGCGTGGTCCGCATAGAGTCCCCCATATTCCTGGCGATCACCACCTCAACGTGGTGTTCACGAAGAAATCTAACGATCTTTGCGTGATGCGCGCCCGTAGTCCCCTCATCGTGGATGTCGCCCCAGCCGACAGCGAATTCCTGCCAGCTAGTGATCATGCCGGCTGCAACATCAACGACTGCGAGTTGCCCTGCCCGGCCCCAGCCTGGGCTGATCCAACCTCGGGGCGTCACCGGAGCACAGACGCGGATCGTCCTCGGTCCCTCGCAGTCCTTCCCCGCGATGTCGCCCTGGGACCGGCCGGGCGGGCTGAGGGCGACGCCTGCCGCTAGGTCCTGACGCGCCCTGCTCTCCATTGTGGAGCTGCCCTGAGCGAGGCTCCGATGGTCCGGATCCCCTTGCGTTGTCCCGGCGGTGGCGGTAGCGATCGGAGCCTGCGGCATCTGCCTCCTCCCTCCTTGCGCCAGTTCCCTTGTCGCCGATCGACCGCTCGCTAACATCCATGGTGCCGGACGGGCCAAATCCCCAGCGTACGGCCAGATCCCTCTGGCCGTACGCGGCCCTTCGATCACCCCAATACGTCGCAACGCCTGCTCAACGAGAAACATGATGAAGGCTGCCCCAAGGCTGGCAGAGCCAGCGCGCTGGAAGCCCCGTCCGGTTCCTCTGCCTCTGCCTCGTCCCCTGCCTCGCCCTCCGGCCCGGCAGCCCCGTCCCACCCCCCGCCCCTGGACGCATCGGTATCCTCGGTGGACGTCATAGAACCAGGACGACCACAAACGGCCCCTCATCTCGGACACCCCCTTCGGCAAGAACACCTCAAAGATATGTCGAAATTTCTTTGGCTGGAAGATCAAATAGCAGACACTACCCGCCAGAGAACGCACCTCGGCCCGGCCACACCGCGCAGGACCGGTCAGTTCACGGCAACGGAACGGCGCGCTCAGCAACGCAAACCGTGATCACCTATGGCCTGCAACAGCTAGAATGCGCTGTGCGCTATCTACCTGCTGACGACCGCTATGAGTCCATGGTGTACCGCCGTTGCGGGGACAGCGGGCTGCTACTGCCGGCCATCTCGCTCGGATTGTGGCACAACTTCGGCGATTTGCGCCGGTGGGACCAGCAACGCGACATCTGCCGGCGGGCCTTCGACCGTGGTGTGACGCACTTTGACCTCGCCAACAACTACGGGCCCCCGCCCGGCGCCGCAGAGGAGAATTTCGGCCGCATCCTGGCAACCGACTTCGCACGTCACCGCGATGAGTTGATCATTTCAACGAAAGCCGGCTATCTGATGTGGCCCGGCCCGTACGGCGACCGAGGCTCCCGAAAGTACCTGGTCTCCTCCCTGGACCAGTCCCTGCGCCGGATGAAGCTGGACTACGTGGACATCTTCTACCACCACAGACCTGATCCGGAGACGCCCCTTGAGGAGACGATGGGCGCGCTGGACGCCAGCGTCCGTGCTGGAAAGGCACTGTATATCGGCATTTCAAACTACAATGTAGATCAAACCGCCCAGGCCTCGGTCATCCTGCGCAGGCTGGGCACCCCGTTGCTCATCCACCAGCCGTCGTACTCCATGTTCAACCGGTGGATCGAACGTGACCGGCTCCTGGATGCCCTGGAAGCGGCCGGGGCCGGATGCATCGCCTTCAGCCCGCTGGCCCAGGGCCTGCTGACCAACCGGTACCTCACCGGCATCCCGGAGGACTCCCGAATCCGCACCAGCGTCTTTCTCCGCGAGGAGGACCTGACCGACGCGGTGATGGCACGGGTCAGAGCGCTCAACGAGATCGCCGGTCGGCGCGGGCAGACCCTCGCCCAACTCGCCCTGGCCTGGGCGCTGCGCGACCCGAGAATGACCAGCCTGGTCATCGGAGCGAGCACCGTCGAGCAGTTGGAGGCCAATCTCGGCGCGCTGCGGAATCTCACCCTCGATGACGAGGAACTCGCCGAGATAGAACCATTCGCAGTCGACCGCTAGGCAGCCGGGTCGACCCGTAGACAGCCGGGTGGGGCGGGTCCGATCGGACCCG
>JAFGOK010000722.1 GCA_016926535.1 Micromonosporaceae bacterium
CGGTCTACCTCATCTGGCAGATCATGGCCGAATCGCCCCGATGGTGTAGACCGGAGGAACGTTATGTCAACCCCGTCCCGGGGTGAAGGACCCCGGGCCCGCATGGTCGCCTTGACCGCCGACAATGCTTGTGGCGTCTTTCAGCAACTGGAAGTCGTCATGTGTCGCTGGCCTGATCTTGAGCAGTGCCTGATTGAACCGCCGCCATTCGTCTACGCCTTGAACCGCACGAGTCTGCGCCCCGTGTCATTGCCCGGGTGATCGTCACTCCCACGAGACGGTGACTGGAGACAGTAGGAAAGGCCGGTATCTATGGCATGGGTGCCGCTGGCGCACAGCTCTCTTTCGGGAGGAATCTGGCGTTGCCGATTCTGTAGCTGTAGTTATCTAGTAGCGCATGGTTAATTGACAGAGATTCTACGGACCTTTCTTTTCCCCATAGGCTCATGATTTTCCATTCCCCCAAGTACAGCGCCACGTGGACTGGTGCTTTTTCCAGGAAGAAAATCGAGGTCCCAGGTATCATGGTGGCTGCCCACTGCCTCAACTCCTGAGCGGAAAGCAGGGGTTTGGTCTCGTCGTAGCCGGTGTTGATGAAGCCCTCGACTGAATCGGGTCCTGACTCGGTACTGCGTGGACTGCTCGGCGATCTGGGGCAGGGGATTTCGCTTGATGGCTGGGGGGCTTCCGTGATCTCGGAGAGACCCGCAGGCCGTTCCGGAACGGGCACGCACGACCGCTTGGACGGCCGTGCCACAAGGTTTGATTCAACGCTGGTTGCCGGTGAACCTGTCTCTTCCTCCGGGGAGTTGAAGTCACCGCTTGACTCGGCAGTGCTGCCTTCATCGTCACTTGTGGAATCCTCGAAGAAGCATCCAGGAGTGTCGACGAGGCCGGCCAGGTAGGCTGCGTATTGGATGCTCTCCCAGCAGTTCATCGCTCCCGTTTCCGGATTGATGAAGCCCTGGAGAGGAGGACTTTGTGTGAATTTATAGAAGCTGGAGAACTTGTCGCCGGGGGCATTGCCGCTTGGTGCCTCCTCTTGTTCCTTTTGTTCCTTGGGATTCTTCCACGTGAAACTCCCGACCATGAGTGTGGCGAACAGTGTCAGTCTCCATCCACTGTTGGCAATTTTATCGTTGATTGTTTTTCGTGTATCTGTCCCTTCTGACGTAAGGAATCTGCGTCGCTGGTTTACTGGCAATTGTTCAAAATATTGACGGAGGGCAGTAAAGTGGTCATTTGGCTGTCCCAGGATCTGACTCACGCCAGAGTCGACCTGACGCTGAACACAGCCAACAGTGCGGCGCTGATGGTCCACCCCGCCGGTCGCACGCAGGATCATCGGCGGCATGTGGCCGCTACGACTGTCATGGAGGAGCCAGGTCACCGCATGATTGCCGAATGGGCGTGCGAGCGCCGCATGGTCGACTACCGGCCGGAGGGTACGGGTGGTGGTGTGTGCGGTCGGGTGAGGTCCGGCACGCAGCTGGTTGCTGAGAGTGCGCGGGGAGGGCGTCGCTGAGCGGCGCTCGTGTGTGACCGTGCGCTGGGGTGCATACATCCGCTGTCCTTCCGGGGTGCTCTGGCCCGGGGCGTTGAGGCTTCCCGGGCCGCGATGCTGGCACGACTACGGGCAGCAAATTATGGTAAATAATATGATAAAAGGGGTAGTTGCCGCATCACCCCGCGAGGGGACGCTAGGAGTCGGCGAGGGCCGGGCGTCGAAGCGACCGAGCTTACGCGGCCCTGCCCACCGCAGCGTGCGCGATGGCCCGTCGGATGGCTGCCAGGCTCACGGTCTGGTCGTCCTCCATCTCCGACAGACCCAGCTCGATCCGCTGCCTGACCAGGGTGGAGAACGATACGCCCGCTTGCTCCGCTGCGGCCTTCACCCGCTGGTCCATATCAGCGGCAGCCGAACCCCCGCGTCACCATCGGCTCGCCGACAAGGGGCGGGGTGCCTCCACGATTCCGGTCGTCTTGAAGCGCGCTCCGGCCGCGAACGTCGCGAACGCTTCCCGAAGCTGCGCTTCGCTGTACTGATCAGCCACGGTGAGCCACCTCCCGAGCCTCGAAGGTGGCCAACTCCTCTGGGTTCATCTCCCGCAGATCGTGAAACCCGTGGTGAACGAGTGGCGAGTATCCGCCCGGCGGACGTGCCGGGGCCTAGCGGACGCCTACCGGCTCTCGTGCGAGGTCGGGCGCTGGGGTGCGCTCCGGGAGCGAGGGCTTCGCGGGAAAGACCCAGTGGCGGAAGGCCCACAGCCGGAAGAACATCGCCATCGCCGTCCCGAGGACCAGACCGTTGACGAAGTCCGAGATTTCCTGGACCGCGAAACTGACGTGTGGCTGTTCCAGATGGAAGACGTACCTGGCGAGGAACTGCGGGGTCGCGGTGATCCCGATGGCGATCACGTTGACCAGCGCGAAGAGGAAGATCTCGGTGTGCCGGCGCCGTCCGCCGCGCGCACTGAACGACCATTCCCGATTCAGGATATACGAGACAATGGTCGCAATCACGGTGGCGATGACCAGTGCTGTTGTCGGTTTGTGGGTCAGCACCGTCAGCTTGAGCAGGTAGTTCAGGCCCACTGTGATCATGTAGCAGGTGCCTCCAACCAGGAGGAACCTGACGGTTTCGTGACGTTTGATGATTCGCGGGCGCAGCGGGGCGGGGACGAGCGCCAGCAAACCGTCGGGAGTTCTCACCTCTTGGACTATACGACCTCGACGCTGCACCCCTGAGCGTGCGTTGCACTGTGAAACGAGTTGCGATATTGGCCCGCAGCGTGTGGCCACGCAGCGATCATTGGGTGCATGACCGATTCACATCCCGGTGGTTCGTCCGACCCGGAACGGACGGTCTATCCCTGTCCAGCATGCGGACGATCAGCGGACGAGGTTGCCGGCTGCACCCACTGCGGCCGACCGGTCGACGTCGAGGCCGTCGCCATCATGCGGCTGGATCTGACCATCGCAGGTCTCACAGTGGACCTGCACCAGGCGCGCCAGGCCACAGACCGGATCGCTGGCCAGCTGGGCAACGCGCGTGCCATGCGTGCGGATGCCGTATTCCAGCTCGGCGCCAAGCTTCGGGCAGAGCATGCCCGGGTGCAACTCAGGCCGAAGGCGCCCCGCCAGGAGACCACCCCCAGAGCGGTCCAGGCCGTGCTGTTCGTCCTGGGCGGGATCCTGCTCGGCAGCGCTGCCATCGTCTTCACGACGGTGGCCTGGGCCAGCTTCGGCATCGCTGGGCGGGGCGCCATCCTGGTCCTGCTGACGGTCCTGACCCTGGCGGTGGGGCCACTGGCCCTGCGCCGGGGACTGAGCGGCACGGCGGAGACCTTCGCGGCCCTCGGGCTGCTACTGGTCGTGCTTGACGGGTACGCGGCATGGCATGTCGATCTTGGGGGGGTGTCCGAGAGCCTGGCGCCGGCGACGTATGCCGGCCTCGTCGCGGCCGTCACCACGGTTGCCGCCCTGGGATACGCCTCCGGCTGTGCCGCGGCTGGATCTGGACCGATCGTCGGGCCGCCGCTCACCGGGTTCCTGACCGCCCAGGGAGTGCTTCCCCTGCTGCTGGCCGACCGGGGGCTCTGGGCTGCCGGATGGTCCGTCGCGATGGCGATCATGGCCGTCGTCAATCTCGGCTGGGCAGTGCTGATCGGCCGGCGCGGGAGGCACCTGGTTCGACTTCGCCAGACCGCCGCGGTGATTCTGGCCTGCTGCTGGACCGCGATTGCCACCCTCACCGGGCTGCTGGGGCTCTCCACCGGTGGAGCCTCTGGCGCCCTGCGCGCCGCCGCAGCGGTC
>JAFGOK010000723.1 GCA_016926535.1 Micromonosporaceae bacterium
GAGGCGGAGACATCCGCGTTGCTGTTCTGGCCACTGGCATAGTCCGACATGGCCTGCACCATAGCGAACAGCCTCGACCCGCCGCGCCCCAACGCCAGAGAGAGGGCGGGGTGCTTCCCCGCCCTCTCTCTGCGCGCTCTGGGCACGTTCCGAGTGCTACCGGCAGACACCGTCCCGGCGAGCCGCTTCCGCGACCGCCGCGGTAACAGCCGGCGCGACCCTCGGGTCCAGTGGGCTCGGCACGATGGCATCGATCGTCGGCGGGTTCACCGCACTGGCGATGGCGGTCGCGGCAGCGACCTTCATACCATCGGTGATCTTCGTTGCGCCGGCGTTGAGTGCGCCACGGAAGATCCCCGGGAAGGCGAGCACGTTGTTGATCTGATTCGGGTAGTCGCTTCGCCCGGTGGCAATGATCGACGCGTACCGCGCCGCCACCTCCGGACACACCTCTGGCGTCGGGTTGGCCAGGGCGAGAATCGCGCCGCCCGGAGCCATGCCAGCCACTGCCTCCTCTGCGATGGAGCCGCCGGATACTCCGATCAGCACATCCGCGCCTCGCAGGGCCCCGGCGATGTTACCGGTAACACCCGCTGCGTTCGTCAACTCGGCCAGTTCTGCCTTGGACGGGTTGAGATTGGAACGACCGCGATAGATCACACCTCGCGTGTCGCACACCATGACGCGCGCCGGGTCGACACCGCCTCTCACGATCATCTTGGTAACCGCGACTCCGGCGGCGCCAGCGCCGCACACGACGACCCGGAGGTCTCCGAGGTCTCGCCCGAGCGCCGTCGCGGAATTCCGCAGGGCGGCGAGCACGACCACCGCCGTACCGTGCTGATCATCATGGAACACCGGAATGGACAGGGTCTCGACCAGCCTGCGCTCGATGTCGAAACATCGAGGAGCCGAGATGTCCTCAAGATTGATGCCGCCGAATGATGGCGCTATGGCCGTCACCGCGGCGACAATCTCGTCCGGGTCTTGCGTCGCGAGACAGATCGGAACCGCGTCAACGCCTCCGAACTCGCGGAACAAAGCCGCTTTGCCCTCCATGACAGGCATTGCGGCGGCTGGACCGATATTGCCCAGCCCAAGGACCGCCGACCCATCGGTTACGACGGCAACCGTGTGGCCTACCCACGTGTACTCGCGCGCCAGCTCGGGACGCTCGGCGATGGCCTCGCAGACCCGGGCGACGCCCGGGGTGTATGCCATCGAAAGGTTCTCCCGAGTCGTTAACGAGACAGTCGACTGGATGGTAAGCTTCCCGCCCTTATGGAGGGCGAAGACGGGATCATCGAACACTGGGCCTCCTTGGTCCGTTCAGGAAAACGGCACCGTGCCACCGCGGGGCAGCAGGCAAGCCTGCACGGCGCGCAGGGCGTCGTCCTCCCGATGTATCGAGCTTAGTGACCAAGGCCACCCTTATAGGAAGGCGGGATCGCGTCAGCACCCCACCAGCACCACCCCGCGACCACCGAGTCGGTCTCCCGACAGAACGTCACGACGAAAGGACTGAGTGCACTGCGCCAGCCGTCGCATCTCGTCACCCGATCGGGTGACATTTGCCGTGCTCGGCACTGGTGACGCAGACCCCGATACGCCATCCGAGAGCGGGCGAACTACACCTGCTTGCCCAACACGCACCGATTGCTCGGACGTCGTAGAGTCTGCCCGGAGGTGCCAGTCATGACACGGGTCGCATCGCATATTCCGGCCGCCGGTGACGATGTTGTCCTGCTCACAATTCCGGCTTCCGGGGTGTACTTCGGCGTCCTCCGCACGGCGACCGCAGGTCTCGCCGCACGGCTCCAGTTCACTCTCGATGAAATCGAAGATCTTCGCATAGCAGTAGACGAAGCCTGCGCCATCCTTCTGGCGCTGGCGGCCGACGACGCCGATCTGTCATGCCGCTTCACCATTGAGACCTCCGTGCTGACCACTGAAGCCACCGTGCGGACGGCGTCGGCCGAACCCAGCCTCCCGTCCCGGGAGTCGTTCGCCTGGCAAGTCCTCAACGCGCTGACCGACGACATCTCTGCGCAGACCAACGATCAGTCCGCGACAATCCGCCTGGTCAAGCGACGCCCTGCGCCTCCCACCTGACGGGTACAGTGCCCGCCATGCGCGCGCTCCTCGTTGTGAACCCCAACGCCACCACGACAACGGTTCGTATCCGGGATGTCCTGGTCAGAGCGCTACGCAGTCAGGTGAGCCTGGAGGTGATGTATACCGAGCAGCGGGGGCACGCCGCAGAGTTGGCGCGCAAGGCCGCCCAGGAGCGCCTCGACCTCGTTGTGACCCTCGGTGGTGACGGCACGGTCAACGAGGCAGTCAACGGCCTTCTGACGGCCGAGAGCGGGCCGGCGGAGCATCAGGCCGACCTGCGACCGGCTCTCGCGATCGTGCCCGGGGGATCCACCAATGTCTTCGCCAGGGCGCTCGGGCTGCCCCGGGACTGGACTGAGGGAATGGGAGTCATCCTGGAGGCCCTACGGGAGCAGCGCACCCGAACGGTCGGGCTCGGCCGGGCCGATGACCGCTACTTCACCTTCTGCGCTGGTTTCGGCATCGACGCCGAGGTGATCGCACGGGTCGAGCACGCACGGCGCCGGGGTCGCACGTCAACCCCCGGTCTGTACATCCGCTCTGCCATCGCCCAGTACACCGTCGCAGACGCCCGGCGCCCGCCATCGATCACGCTGGAACGACCGGATGGCAGTCAGGACACCGGCATCTCCACGGTGATCGTCCAGAACACCGCGCCGTGGACCTACATCGGAGATCGACCAATCCAGTGCTGCCCGGACGCTTCCGTTGACCTCGGCCTCGATCTCCTTGCTCTGAAAGAACTCCGAGTGGCGAGTACCACAATCACCGCCGCTCGAATGCTGGGAAGGCGACCGAACCCGCGCGGCAAGCATGTTCTGCACTTGCACGATCTGGCGGGATTCACATTACGGTCGAGTACTCCGATGGCATTCCAGGTCGACGGCGACTACCTCGGAGAGCGAGACAAGCTCGACTTCACCGCGATCCCCAACGCCCTACGTATCGTGTGTTAGCAACTACAGATGGTCTAGGGTGAACATTGCATCCTCCGGTCGCGTGACTCACCGCAGAATAGGTTCACCAGTCGTCACACTGGGTATTAGGTTTTCTGAGAGTCGCCGTGGTTCAAGGTTCGGAAGCCGCAGAAAACCGGACAAGATGTCCGTGAGCTTGCTCACCCGTCCGTACTTTTTCCGACAACCCCCCTTGACATTGCGGTAGTTCGTGAAAGCATTCACAAGCGAACGACCTCGGAGCTTGCCTGCTCACGCGCTGCCGCTCTGATCGCCACTTAGGCGAGATCGACACCGCGAGATGCATATAAGAAAGATCGAAGCAATCACTGCCACGGATCCATGAAAAAACAAGGAGTGTTGCCGCCATGTCGGACTGGCGCCACCGTGCCGCCTGCCGCGATGAGGACCCGGAGCTGTTCTTCCCAATTGGGACGTCCGGGCCTGCCCTCTTGCAGGTTGAGCAGGCGAAATCGGTGTGCCGGCGCTGCTCGGTGATCGATGAGTGCCTGCACTGGGCTCTCGATTCCGGTCAGGACGCTGGTGTCTGGGGCGGGATGAGCGAAGAGGAGCGGCGTGCTGTCAAGCGCCGCGGGGGGACACGAGTCCGCGCTCACTCCGTCTGAATCGAACCTTCTCCAAACGCCCCGGTGATCCCACCGGGGCGTTTTGCATGTACCCGTTAGGCATCTCACCGTTGCTTGTTGCCAGCGAACTCGTTGCTTGCTGCCAGCGAACTCACGGCTTCCCCGGAAGGCCAGAAGCAACCAATGCCGACACGAACGTCAAACAATATCTTCAACGGCCCATTATCTGAGTGCTTCCAAAAAATCACGCTCCGCCAACCACACTGCACTGCGTCAACTCCGGAGCACCCAGCGAATCGAACCGTAACGTCCGTCTCCTCGTTTCGCAAAGAGCCCCGGTTTCGCGGTGTCAGCGTTTCGTGAGCGGAACAACGATGGCCACTTCCGTGCCTCCGCTGGCACGTGGGCAAAGCTCAATCGAACCGCGCAACTCACCGGTCACCAGCGTCCTGACGATCTGAAGGCCCAATCGGTTGCTCGCACCGAGATTGAAACCCTCTGGCAGCCCTCTGCCATCATCGGCGACAGTTATGTGAAGCTGGTTACGGAACCGGTGGACGGAAACCACAACCCGACCGGAGACCCCCGGCGGGAAGGCATGTTCAACGGCGTTCTGCAGCAGCTCATTCAGCACCATCACCAGGGGGGTCGCCACCCCCGGCGGCAGGACCCCGAATGTCCCCTCCCGCCGCAGCGAGACCGTTGACTCGGCCACAGCGACCTCTCTGGCCATCGCCGTCACCCGGTCGACGATGCTGTCGAACTCGACCGTCTCATCCGCCGACATCGACAGCGTCTCGTGCACCAGAGCGATCGAGGCGACCCGCCGCACCGACTCCTCCAAGGCGAGCCTGGCTGATGGCGTGTCCACCCGCCTGGCCTGGAGACGCAGCAGCGCCGCAACCGTCTGGAGGTTGTTCTTCACCCGATGGTGGATCTCCCGGATGGTCGCGTCCTTGGTGACCAGCTGGCGATCTCTTCGGCGGACATCCGTGACGTCCCGCACCAGGATCA
>JAFGOK010000161.1 GCA_016926535.1 Micromonosporaceae bacterium
GTCGTGAGCCAGAAATAGTGGTGTGATGCCCGGCGCTGGCAGCACCTTTATCGACTATGGTCCATCCATGACTACGGTGCGAGTCTTGCTCGCCTTTGGAGCCGCTCTGGTCGTCGGCGGCACTTTCGTTCCGGCCCTGGTCAACGATGGCCGCTCAGAGGCGCATGCCGCGGAGTCCCCAGCCGCCGGCACGCCCAGCACCGACGTCTCGGCCACCGGCACCGACGTCTCGGTCGCCAGCGCCGGCGACGGCCAGGGATGGGTCTTCCGGGACCAGCAGGGACGCGAGGTCACGCTTCGTGGGTTCAACGTTGCTGGCAGCACCAAGCTCCGGGAGACCGGCCTGCTGCCGTTCAAGACCACCGCAGAGGCTGCCGCTTCCGCGCAGGCCATGCGTGATCTCACTGGCGCCAATGTCATCAGGTTCCTGATCAGCTGGGAGGGTGTCCAGCCTGCACCGGACCGCATCGACGAGGAGTACCTCGATCGGGCAGCGGCCCAGATCAGCACGTTCACCGACCGGGGCATCCGGGTGCTCCTTGACTACCATCAGGATCTCTATGCCGCGGCCCTGTTCAACGCAGGCAGCTGGTACACCGGCGATGGCGCCCCAGCCTGGGTCATCCAGGCGGGTGGCTACCCCAAGGAATCCTGCGGGATCTGCCTGATGTGGGGCCAGAACATGCTGACCAACACCGCGGTCAGGCGCGCTGCCTACGACTTCTGGCACAACCGGGCGCTGACGACCTCCGCCGGGGAGATCCACGTTCAGGACGCGTTCCTTCAGCAGGCCGGGGCTGCCCTGGCCGGTCTGGCCAAGCGGCTACCGGCAGCGTCGCTCAACATGATCATCGGGGTCGACCCGTTCAATGAACCCTTCGACGGCGGGCTGGACTCCGCCGCTGGCACCGCCTGGGAAAAGGACTACGTGTGGCCGTTCTACCAGCGGTTCCGTTCCATCATGGACGACTCCGGATGGGCGGACAAGCCAGCGTTCATCGAGCCGCTGGTCTTCTGGAACACCGGGGTCTCCGAGCAAGGCGGGATGACGAGCCTGCCGCCGCTCGGCACGGACTATGTCTTCAACGCCCACTACTACGACGGCCTGAGGATGACGATCAACCCGGGATCGGCAACCGACGGATCGTACTCCTCCGATCTGAGCGAGATCAGAGACCGGGCAGCCTCCCTGGCAACTGCGCCATTTGTCTCCGAGTTCGGCAACGCACTGTCCGGGACGACGAGCAGCAGCCGCACCCCGTGGATGATTCGCGCGATGTACCAGGCGCTGGACTCCCGCCTGTCCGGGGCTGAGTTCTTCACCAACGCCGCCAGCGCCGGACCGGTCCTCTCTGCGACCCAGTGGCACTGGGACACCGCCAGCGGACGGCATGCCGAGGCGATGAACGGCAATCAGACGAAGATCCAAACCGAAGGCGATGCCTGGAACGACGAAGATCACTCCGTCGTCGCTACCGACGACAGTGGGGCTGTCGTTCCGCGCCTGGACATCAGGGTCCTCGACCGGCTCTACCCGAGCGCCGTCTCCGGCCATCTGCTGGCCTTCGGATACGAGGATCTTGCGAGGTCCGGGTACGGCGGCACCGGAACGGAGCAGGCCTGGCTAACCGTTCCCGCGAGCCTGCCTGCCCTGGCCTCGCTGGTGCGCGGGCGGCAGTACGGCGTGCTGGTGTGGCGGGAATCGGGCAGCCCAAGCGGAGCCTCGACCGAGCTGCACCTGCCGGCCTTGTTCCCCACCGCTTCGACCGTCGTCGTCTCGGATGTCGCCACCGCCCTCGGGCCGGCGGAGTCGGGAAGGATCTCGGTAGCCCGCGAAATCGGCTCCGAGACGGCGCGACGCCTGATGATCGATGCCACCGGGAGCGCGACGGGTACGGTGCACGTCGCGCTGGTCGTCAACGCCGGCAGCGGCGAAGCGGTGACCGCCGACCAGCTGGCGGCGGCGCGAGCTGAGGTGATCGGCTGGACTGCTGGAACCTTCTGACGTTACTTCGCCGTATCAGATCCAGGCGGTACCAGCCTGTGCGATCCTGTTTACATGCCCGGTTTCACCTGGGATGCGATACAGCAGGTATCGCCACCGAACGGAGGGTCGCGGCATGTCCGATAAGGAAGAGCAGCGCCGGAGAACGTGGGACAACCGCGGCGGCCACGGCGGGAACATCGTCTATGGTCTGGGCCTGATCGGCGCCCTTGTGTACTACATTCAGCAGGCTGACGGGTTCTGGGTGGGCGTCCTCGGGATCCTCAAGGCACTGGTCTGGCCGGCATTTGTTGTGTACCACCTGCTGAAGTTCCTGCCCACGTAGGCGAGGATGGGCCCATGAAATGGGTCCGCGCCGTGCACCACCTGGAGTCCCTCGCCACCTCCTGCGCGAAACTGGTTGCGCCTTCTCCTGTGTTCTCGCTCCGGGTGACCCAACTCTGGGCGGTCGGGGATATCCTCGGCCCCCCGTGCGACCTGGAGTCGGTGACGGTCGCGCTCGGGGTGGACTTGCCGGCCGAGGAGGTTGCCTGGTTCAGTCAGCCGCCGGGAGCGCAGCACTGGACTAACGCGACCCGCCTGGCCCAGAACCCGATCCGGGCCTGGTGGCGATCGGTGCATGCTCCGATATGGAACCATCGCATCCGGCAGCCCGCTCTCGTCTGGGACGAGGCGGGCGGGATCCGGCAGGAGACCCTGGCCGCGATCCGGGATGGCGAGGGCGAGCGCGTTCGGACCCCGCCTCCCTCCGAGGA
>JAFGOK010000724.1 GCA_016926535.1 Micromonosporaceae bacterium
GGCACCGATGCTACGAACGTTCCCTGACGCTCGGTACCTGGAAGGTTGCAGGATCGCGGCCCGGCCGCCTCCTGCCGGCGCCCCCTCGCGTGTGCCGGCGCCGGTGCCGTGCGACGTGCACCACCACGGCGACCACTAGCAGGATGGCCGCGTGGCCGTGGAGCTCACCGGCTGCGCCGGCGCTGGCGGTGCCGGTGGGGTGCAGGATCGCGGCGATGCCGGTGGCCGCGACGACCGCGACCAGGGTCACCAGCACGGCGTCGACGGCCGCGTCGACAGTGATCCGGCTGGGCAGCTCACGGCCAATGCGTTTGGTCACAGTCCGGATCCAGCGGCTGTTGGCGAGCACGTGTCCGGTCGCGGTCAGCGCGAAGACCATGCCGATCAGCGCGTGGACCCACGAGCCGTGGTGGATCGCCAGGCTCGCCACGAAGCTCGTCGCGGTCATCGCCCGGAGCGGATTGGCCCATCGGCGGCATGCTGCGGTAACGAAGCGCATGTTCTCGATCATGGAGTCATGGCCGGGTGCCTGGCATCGTCCTGATGTTGCGCTCGTCTACATCGCTGGGAGTAGGTGGCCTTGGTCTCGGCCGGCGTAGGCTAGCACGGTGAGTGACTGGTTCCCCACGCGGCGGGTGTGGCTGGAAGATGGTCTGTTGGTAACGGTCTGTGCCGGAGCGCCCATCCTCGAGTTCTTCATCCACCCTCACGGCCACACCGCGATCATGATCACTGTGATCGTGGCCGGCGCGGGGAGCCTGCTATTGCGTCGCCGCTTTCCAGTGTCTGTGCTGGTGGTTTGTTGCTGTCTCGCCCTGGTAGGTGCAACTGTCGGCAACCGGAGTCCGCTGATCGGTCTCAGCTTCGGTGCCGCGCTGTACTCGATCGGTGCCTCCGAGCCTCGGATCCGCTTCCTCGCGGGTGTCACGCTTCCCATCTGCGGGGTGTTCGTCGTTGGGTTGCTACTCGGGAGCGACCGAGCCCCCTCCATCCACGATTGTGGTCATGCCGTGATGGTCGTCACCCCGGTCGTCGTCGGGAGTCTCGTCAGGCTGAACCGCGACACGACCGCGTTGCGGATCGAGCGCGCCGAGCTGGCGGTCCGCGCGGAGCGCGACGCCCAGCGGCTGCGCATCGAGCAGGAGCGTCAACGGATCGCCCGCGATCTGCACGACGCCGTCGGCCATGCCCTGACCACCATCACCGTTCAGGCCGGTGTTGCCGGCCGCCTGCTCGACACCCGGCCGGAGTTCGCCCGTGAAGCTCTGGCAGAGATCTCCGCCGCCAGCGGTGAGGCCCTGCGTGACCTGCGAGGTGTCGTCGGGATGCTGCGCGGGTCCGACGGTGCCGACGATTCCACCGGGCCGGAGCCGTGTCTGGATGATCTCGTGGTGCTCGTCGACCGTGCTCGGGGGGTCGGGGTCGACACGACGCTCACCGTCACCGGGCCCGCGTCTCAGGTGCCCCGGTCGGCCCAGGTCGCGGTCTACCGGATGGTGCAGGAGTCTCTGACCAACATCCGCAAGCACGCCGGGGCGGTCAGCGCCACGGTCGAGGTCACCGTGGACCGGGATGAGGTCCAGGTTCGGGTGTGGAACGCCCTGACCGGGCAGCCAGGCCCGGCCGGGCGGCACCAGAGCGCGGAGGCGGCCCGACCGGCGCCGCTGACCGGGGCAGGGCTGGTCGGCATGCGCGAACGGGCCACGATGCTCGGAGGGACCCTTGACGCCGGACATGCCCCGGATGGCGGGTTCGAGGCCCGGATCCGGATACCGCTGCCGGTCGTCGATTCGCTTCGGAGCCCAGCGTGATCCGTGTCCTCATCGCTGACGACCATGTCCCCATCCGCCGGGCGTTCGCTGCCCTCATCGATTCCGACGAGGATCTGCAGGTGGTCGCCGAGGCCTCCACCGGGCGGGAGGCCGTTGAACGGGCACTGGCCACACTGCCGCAGGTCATACTGATGGACGTTCGGATGCCGGTCATGGACGGTATCGAGGCGACTCGACAGATCAGCGACGAGTTCGCCCTGCGACACACCAGAGTCCTCATGCTGACCACGTTCGATCTCGACGAGTACGTGTACGACGCGCTGCGAGCGGGAGCGAGTGGCTTCCTGCTCAAAGACGCCCAGCCGGATGACTTGCTGAGAGCGATCCGGATTGTGGCCGCCGGTGACGCCTTGCTGGCGCCGAGAGTGACCCGGCGCCTGATCGCACAGTTCACGGCCAACGATCACTACCAGCCGACCACGACCGGGGTGTTCGACTGCCTCACCGGGCGGGAAAGAGAGATCGTCTGCCTGGTCGCACGCGGCATGTCCAATCAAGATATCGCTGATCAGCTGTTCATCAGCCCGCTGACGGTCAAGACGCACCTCAGCCACGCAGCGACCAAACTGGGGTGCCGGGACCGGGCCCAGATCGTTACCCTGGCCTTCGAGCACCGCTTGATCCGTCCCGGATCCTGACGCTCACCGAGCACAGATGGCTAATCATCGTCAGGCCACCACGCGGCCTTGTCGACATCGACCCGGGTCCCACGCATCGGGGTGTTCTCAGCCACGAGACGCTCCATCGCCTCGTCCTCATGCCCCGGGGCGATCCGCCCATTGGCTCCGACCACCCGATGCCAGGCAACCCCGCCCCCATATCTGGCCATCACGGACCCAACCTGCCGTGGACCCCCACGACCCAAGTATTCCGCGATGGCACCATAGGTCATCACACGGCCAGCGGGAATCCGTTCGACCAGATCGAGGATTGCCTCTCGAGATTGCTCGTTCACCATTTCCCCAGTGTGCTGCACTGGGCGCTGGCGACCGCGTCCGACCCGGACGGCGGCGGTCGGTCACGGGCGGCACACGGGTGTCACAGTCAGCAGGTGCGTGCGGAGCACGCTGGCCTTCACCGGATCGGCTGTCAGGTGTTCCTAGTCGAAGAGGATGACGCCGGCATACGGTCCGCTCAGCGCCTTCACCAGGTCGGCTTCGAACTGGTCGGCGGTGATCGGCTCGTCGCCATCGAGCGCTTTGACCTGCACGCAGGCGAGTACGGGCCGGTCCGCCACCTGCTGGGTGTGGTCGAGCAGGTCAGTTCTCCACGCTGGGGCCTGGCCAAGGACGCTGGTGTATGCCATGGGGCCTCCCCGGTCGAGCGCCGCGGACTCCGAGTGGTCCGATCCCGGCACCGGCGCACCGGTACGCATGGCCGCCGCGAGGCGGTCGGCTTCGGCCGCCGCTGCCACCTGTGCTGTGGGTACCTTTTTCCACTCGATTCGAAACACCGCGGGGTCTGCCCGGTCGACGATGATCGGCAACACCGAGCCGGGGCGCGGCCACTTCGTCGTCGGTGCGAGCCCAGTGTGGCTGACGGAGGTCGGTGGGACGCCATCTCCCTGCACGACGGCGGTGGTGTTGAGCAGCACATCATCCACAGAGGACACGCGATCCAGGTGCAGGACGTACTGTGCGGTTTCGACCAGGACCGAGCGGCCAGCGGCGAGCGCCAGGATCCGCGGTACCGACACCAGCGCCGCGAACCGCACCGGGGCGAAGAACCCCAGCGTGGCGAACACCAGCAGATTGCCGACGACCTGGCGCACCAGCGTCAGCGGCTCGGCGGCGAGGACCGTGAGCAGGTCACGCAGCGGTACGAGGCTGACCCGACCAGAGACCACGCCGGCCCGGCTGCCTGGCAGCATGATCATCCATACCCACGGCACCGTCCCGTAGACGATGCCGACCTCGGCCAGGGATCTCCGCCATGCCGCCGTCATGCCGGTGGCCCGGCGACGGCGGGCCAGAGCCCACGCCGCCAGGGCGGCCAGCGGCAGCGCCGCGACCGTGAGGAGCACGACGCCATTGATGGTGCCCAACCAGCCGCGCCACCCTTCGACCATGCCAGCTCCGCTTCCGTCACACCGGAGGCCCGAGCGTAGTCCAGCTCATCGCCGAAGGGGCACCCCGTTTCCACCAGCCCGCAATCAGACGGCGCAGAGGCGGCCTGCCGGGCATGGCACACGGCCATGCCCGGCAGGCCGCCTTCGCCCGATTCCGTTCCTGGGCGCAGGGGAGACCCTGGCCGGTGCGGTGGGCAGCGTTGCCCGTGAGGGGCAGGAGCACCCGGAACGGATTCAGGAATGCCGTCAGCGTTGCAGGGTGAGCAGACCCGGCCGCCACGGCAGGAGGTTGTACTCGCCGCC
>JAFGOK010000725.1 GCA_016926535.1 Micromonosporaceae bacterium
AGCAGCAGCCCGGTACCGCAGCCGATCTCCAGCACCGTCCGGGGCCGGTAGGAGCGGATCAGGGCGAGGGTGTCCTGCCGCCAGCGTTCCATCTCGTCCACGCCGAGGGCCTGGCCGGTGTAGCTGCTGTTCCATCCCGTGTAGTCCGCGCCGTCCTCGGTCCGGGGTGCCGCCTGCCCGTCGAACGTCTCGTACACCTGCTGCCAGTGCTCAAGCCGGTCGTCGAGGAGGGACGTCTTCTCCCCGCCAGCGGCGGCCTCCGCCGCCGCCTGGTCGAGCACCAGGTAGCAGGCCAGCGACGCGTCTCCCGGGCGATCCGTGCGGACCAGGGTCGCCGCCGCCTGCACCGCGGGGTGGCGCCCCGCCAGGGTGTCGATCTCGCCGAGTTCGATCCGGTATCCCCGGATCTTGACCTGCGAGTCGGTGCGCCCGAGGAATTCCAGGTTGCCGTCCGGCCGCCAGCGGGCCAGGTCCCCGGTCTGGTAGATGCGTTCCCCCGGCTCCGGGCCAAAGGGGGACGGAAGATACTTGGCCGCGGTCAGCTCCGGATCGCTGGCGTAGCCCAGGCTCGTGCACACGCCCCCGATGTAGAGGTTGCCGGGCACGTCCACGGGGCAGGGAAGGAAGTTCTCGTCGAGAACGTAGTACCGGGCATTCTGGATCGGCGTTCCGTAGGGGATGCTGGTCCACGCCGGGTCCACCATCCCGATCGGGAAGAAGTTCGACCACACCGTCGCCTCGGTCGCTCCGCCGAGCCCCACGACGCGCACCGCCGGAAACGCCGCCCTCAGGAGGTCCGGAGAACTCACCGGGATCCAGTCGCCACTCATGAAGATCAGGCGCAGCGAGTGGGAGACGACCCCGCCGCTCGCACCTGGTCCGGAGGGCAGGAACGGCACGAGTTGCATCAGCGCCGCCGGGGCGGAGTCCCAGAAGGTGATCGGCTCGCGCGCCAGCAGGTCGAGCAGGCGGGTGGGTTCCTGGATGTCCTGTTTGGACGCCAGGCGGATGGAGCCCCCCGCGGCGAGGATGCCGAAGATGTCGTAGACGGACAGGTCGAAACTCAGCGAGGTGATGAAGAGGATCCGGTCTGCCGCTCCGACCTCGAACGTCGTGGTGACCCACTCGATCAGGTTGACCGCGCTGTGGTGCTCCACCATGACGCCCTTGGGCGTGCCGGTCGATCCCGAGGTGAAGATGATGTAGGCGAGATCCCGCGGGCCAGCGACCGCCGGCAGGTCCTCGACCGGCATTCGCGCCAGGTCCGCAGCGGTGTGCACGCGCCGGTGCGGGCTCCCGGGGAGACCGGGCGCCGGGACCGCAGGCTCCGCCTCGGGGTCGGAATCAACGCACACCAGATCGGTGAGCGCTGCCGGGGAGTCCTCCCCGGACAGCAGCGACGCCAGCAGGGCCCGCTGGGTGACCACGCAGGTGATCCCCAAGGAGTCGATGATGGCCTTGCGGCGCTTGACCGGGGCACTGGCCTCCAGCGGAACGTACGCGCCGCCGGCTTTCAGCACGCCGAGCAGGACCGGAATCATCTCGATGGACCGTTCCAGCAGCACGGCGACCTGGGTTCCGGCTCCGACCCCCAGCCCTCTGAGGTAGCTGGCGATCTGGTTGGCGTGCGCGTTGACCTCCGCGTACGTCCACCCGCGGTCGGCGAACAGCACGGCCACAGCGTGCGGCGCCTGCGCGACCCGCCGCTCGAACAGCTGGTGGATGCACAGATCACCGGAGTACGGCGTGGCTGTGGCGTTCCACGCTTCGACCAGCTGGACGCGCTCCGTCTCGGTGACCATGGGCAGCTGCGCGAGGCTGGCCGCGGGCAGGCGCACCAGCCCCAGGCAGAGCTCGCGCAGGTGCCCCAGCATCCGCTCGACCGTCGCGTGGTCGAACCGCGCCGGGTCGAAGTGGATGGTCATCTCCAGCCGCGATCCGGTGGTGACGACGACGTTCAGCGGGTATGGCGCGTGGTTCTCCTCCTGGCGTCTGACCATGGGCAGGCACCGCTGGGATCCGGACCCGAGGTCCGGATCACAGCCCGGCTCGATGGAGAGCACGTGCTCGAACAGGGTGCTGCCGGCACTGATGCCACTCCACTGCTGGATCAGCGCCAGCGGGGCGTAGGCGAAGCTCAGCATCTCGGTGTGCCGCTGCTCCAGCCGCCGCATCCACTCCGGCCACGGCCACGCCGCCGGTACGTCGACCCGCATCGGCAGGGTGTTGATGAGCAGGCCGACGGTCCGACCGAGGCCCGGGGCGTCGCGGGGCGGGTCACCAGGCCGGCCGGTGGCGGTCACCCCAGTGACGATCTCGGTCGAGCCCGTGTACCGGCGCAGCAGCAGGGCCCAGCAGCCCAGCAGCAGGGTGTCCAGCGCCAGGTCATGAGCCCTTCCAGCAGCGCGCAGGCTGGCAGTCTCGCTCTCCGTGAGCGCCAGCGCGCACTGGTCCCGGTCGACCAGGGCCGGCTGACCGGGGCCGTCCGGTTCGGCCGGCTGCCTGCGCTCCACCGGGAGCGGCCCGGCCGGCGCGACGCGATCCAGCGTCTCGCGCCAGTAGCGTTCCGCCGCCGCCAGGTCCTGGCGCTCCAGCCACCGCAGGTAGTCCTGGTACGGCTGCACCGGCTGGAGATCCAGGTCACGGCCAGCGGTCAGCTGTCCATAGAACCGCTCGACCTCCCGCAGGACCTCCGCCTGGCTCCACCCGTCCAGAATGATGTAGTTCAGGCTCCAGACCACCTGATGCAGCGTTTCGGCGAGGCGGACAACGCGAACCCGCCACAGCGGCGGGCGTTCCGGGGGGAATCCCTCGGCCCGGTCGTCGCCCAGATACGAGCGCAGGTGTTCCCGCTGCTGCTCTCGGCTGAGTTCACGACAATCCTCGAAGACGCACGGTACATCGACCTCACGCCATACCAGCTGTTCAGGAAGACCGCGATCCGGCGGATCACCGAAGGTCGTTCTGAGTGGCTCATGCCGCGCCATGACGCGGCGCCAGCTTTCGATGAATGCAGCGGCATCTAGATCGCATTCGATATCGAGCACGGTCTGAACGTGATAGAGCCCGGAGTTTCGTTCGTACTGACGCTGAAACAGAATGCCCCGCTGCGTCGGCGTCATCGGGTAGCGCGCTTCGAGGATCTGCCGGTCCGGACCGCACAACGGACTCTCTACTGCCGATTCGTCGGTTGTACTCAACGCTGCCGTCCTCTGCGTGACGTCGGGGAGTCCCGTTGCTGGCGGCGGATCGGCGGAGCACCCGGGCCACGACACCTGCGACGACCGGGATTCCCCCGAAGCCCTATCAACAAAACGCTTCGCTAGTGAACGTACTCGGTGGACGGACCATTTCCAAGAGGCCGGATGACAATTGTGGCCGCCTATTTTTGAAATTCACGGAAAATTGCTGAAGGGCATGCTTCAGCGCGTTTTCTCATCACAGGAAAACGATTCTTTGAGATATTGAATTCGTCTGCAATCCACTGCCGTCGGCAGCGGAAGGCCTGTCCTCTAGCTCGCCATTGACGACCATCGCAATGTTTCGAGATCGACCTTTCCGTGCACGGTTCTCGGCAGCTCGGCGATCCGCCGGATGCGGCTCGGCACCAGGTGCGCCGGCAGCCGGGAGGCGACGAACGCGCGCAGCCCACCCGGGTCGAGCTCCATCCCGACCCGGGTGACGTAGTACGCAACCAGCTGAAGCTCCTCAAGCTGATTCGGCTCGGCGACCACGGCGCACTGCGCGACGGCAGGGTGCTCGGCGAGCATCGCTTCCGGCTCGCCGAGCTCGACGCGGAACCCTCGCAGCTGGATCTGCCGGTCCCTGCGGCCGAGGTAGTGCAGCAGGCCGTGCTCATCGCGCACGGCCCAGTCGCCGCTGCGGTACACCCGCTCCCCGCCGTACTCGCCGAATCGCTGGGCCGTCAGGTCAGGACGACCCAGGTACCCGTGGGCCACCGACGCCCCGGCCACGAGCATCTCCCCCGGCGTTCCGGCGGGCACCGCCGCGCCGGACTCGTCCACCAGGTGCACCCGCAGGTGCCGCAACGGCCGGCCGATCGGCGTCGAACCCGCCGGACCGCTGGCAGCGGCCTGACCAGCCAGTGGCAGGTGGGTCACGTGCACAGTGGTCTCCGTGATGCCGTACATGTTGACCAGCTCGGCCCCCGGGGCAAGGCCCAGGTCCCGCCAGGCGCGCACGGCCGCGGGATTGAGTGCCTCCCCGCCGAAGACGACGTAGCGCAGGGCCGGCAGCGGCACCGGGCGGCGTTCCAGCTCCGCGACCAGGTGACCGAAGGCTGTCGGCACCTGGCTGAGCACCGTGACCTCCTCCTCTGCCAGCACCTCTGCGAATACCCTGGGGTCGGCGGCGACCAGGGAGTCAACGACGACGAGCCGGCCACCGTGCGCCAGCGCTCCCCACAGCTCCCAGACGCTGAAGTCGAAGCTCGGCGAGTGGAACATGGTCCACACGTCCTGGCCGGTCCACCGGAACTCCAGGTCGCACGCGTCCAGCAGGGCCAGGACGTGACCGTTGCCGACGATGACGCCCTTCGGGGCACCGGTCGAACCCGAGGTGTAGATCACGTAGGCGGTGTCCGGGGGGACCTCCCTCGGAGGGCCAGCAGCGACGTGCGCCACGACCGGCTCGCCGGTGGCCGGATCCGCTTCGACGATCGCG
>JAFGOK010000726.1 GCA_016926535.1 Micromonosporaceae bacterium
CATCCCCGAACTCCAGCAGCTCGCCGCGACCGTCGGCCTGGCCGGCACCGAAGGCGCCAAGGTCCGCGCCTCCCTGCGCTCCCGCGCTATGGCCCTGCGCGACCGGCAGCTGTCGGATGCCGAGGGCACCGCCAACGCCGCCACCGAACGCATGGCACTGCCCATCGTCGCCCTCTTCGCAGGGTTCCTCATCTTCCTGGGCTATCCGGCTCTGTCCGCCGTGCTCGGAGGTCTCTGAGTCCCTATTGGAGGTACCGTCGTGTCCACGCTCATCTCGTATCTGACCAGCGAACTGCGCTACCGGTGGCGGCTACTGCGCGAGCGGCCCGACGCCGGCTACAGCACCGAGGCCGTCCTGGTCACCGCACTGCTGGTCACCCTCGCCCTGCTCGTCATCGGCACGATCGCGGCCAAAGTATCAGGCAAGGCCAACAGCATCGATCTTGGTTAGCTGCCATGATCAACATGGGGGTGGGTGGCCTCCGGCACGCGGTGACGCATCGGCGCCGGCCAGCGGCGGGCGCCGTCGGCTGGCTGCGCTCCCGTCTCCGGAGCGTGGCCGCCCGACCGGATCGAGGCGCGGCCACCGCCGAGCTGGTCATCGCTATGCCCCTGCTGCTGGGCATCCTGATGTTCATCGTCCAGGCCGGGGTGTACCTGCACGCCACCCACATCGCGCAGGCCGCCGCGACCCGAGCGGCCAGCGTCGCCGCCGCATACGGCGCCAGCAAGGACCAGGGCGAAGAGGCCGGCTGCAAGACCCTCGACGCGATCGGCCACGGCGTTCTGATCGGTGCCACCGTGTCGGTGACCCGTACCGCCACCGAGGTCCGCGTCGACGTGGAGGGCACGGCGGAGACTGTCGTGCCGGGTGTCCACTGGCGGGTCAAGGCTGTCGTGGTCCGTCCAACCGAGAGGTTCGTCCCAGACCAGGGCGCCCCGGTGGGAGCAGCGCCATGACCCCGGCCCAGCATCCGCTCGGGGCGCGCCAAGCCGCTCGCCGGTTCGCGGCGGCGCTGGCTCGCCGCTGGCGGGCGGTGGTCGCCGGCCGGGACGCCGGTTCCAGTACCGCAGAGATGGCACTGATCACGCCGCTGCTGGTGATGGTCCTGCTGCTCGTCGTGCTCTGCGGTCGGCTCGTGGCAGCCCAGATCGACGTGGATGCCGCAGCCAGCAGCGGCGCCCGGTCCGGCTCCATCGCCCGCACCGAGGCAGCCGCGCGAGCCGAAGCCGAACGCACCGCCCGCGACACCCTCGCCGCCCGGGGCATCACCTGCCGAGACGCCACCGTGACCATCGACACCGGCGGGCTGCGACCGGCGAGCGCGGTCACCGTGACGATCTCGTGCGTCGTTCGGCTGGCTGACCTGCTCCTCCTCGGTGTCCCCGGTACCAAAAGGGTCTCCGCCAGCGCGACCTCACCCATCGACCAGTGGAGAGGCGGGCAGCAGCCGTGAAGCATCGGATCAGACACGTCGGCAACCGGCTCCGGCAGCGGATGGGCGGCGACGCCGGCCAGGTCACACCCTTCGCCGTCGTCATGGTCACCGCGCTGCTCCTGGTCGCGGGCCTGGTCCTCGACGCCGGGATGGCGCTGTCGACCAAGGTCCAGGCTCTGGACACCGCGCAAGCGGCAGCCCGCGTCGGAGCCCAGCAGCTCAACCTGCACGTCTACCGCACCACCGGAGTTGCCGAGCTGGACCCCGCCCGCGCCGAGCAGGCCGCCCGAACCTGGCTGGCCTCGGCCGGTGTCCAGGGAACGGCCTCAGCCACCACGGCGGTCGCGACCGTCACCGTGCGCCGGGCCAGCCGCACCCAGCTGCTGCAACTGCTCGGCATCCACGAGCTGGGCGTCACCGCCACCGCCTCAGCCCGAGCCATCCAGGGCATCACCGGACCCGGCACCTGACCCGCCACCCGAACGCCGCGCCCGAAGGAGGTCGACGACCATGCGCCTGGTAGCCGCAACCGGCCGGATCCTGCGTGCCCTGCTCGCTCTGGCCATTCTGGCCGGCTTCACCGCCGGGGTACCGTGGCTGCTCACCGTCTTCGCGGGCTGGCCCCTCGGCTGGATCGGCTGGCCCCACCCCGCCGACGTACCGAGCCTGCCCGACCTCGCCGACGCGATCGGCAACCCCTGGTCCGACCAGCAGATCATCGCCCTGCTGGCCACCGTCGGCTGGCTCCTTTGGGCTCAGTTCTGCCGCGACCTGATCATCGAGGGCATCTACGCCTGCCTCGACGCGGGCGCGGCCCGCCGAGGCGCCCGCCGGACCCGAGGCCGCGTTCGCGGCCCGGTCCGCATGCTGGCCGCGCTCCTCATCGGAGCCATCATCGGCATCACCGCCAGCAACGCCCTCCGAGGCGCAGCCGGTGCGCCCGGGACACCGGGCCGAGCGATGACCGGCGCCGACTACGCGGCCCAGACTTCGGCGGTCGCCACAGCCACAGCCCACCCCAGCACCTCGATCCAGCCCAGCGTCACGCTGAGCAGCGAGGACTCGGTTCCCGCTGCGCGGAATGTCGCGCGAGCCGTGAGCATCACCCCGGCCTCCACCACGATCACCCGGACCACCGGTGAGGACAGCCTCCCGGAATGGGCGCGGAATGCCCCGGGCGGCGTGTACCGCGTCCTCAAGGGCGACAACCTCTGGGACATCGCCGAGGCCAAGCTCGGCGACCCCTACCGGTGGCGGGAGATCTACCTGCTCAACCGGGGCCACCTCCAGCCGAACGGGTACGCCCTGACCGACCCCGACGAGATCGACATCGGCTGGGTCCTCATGCTTCCCGCCACCCAGCAGGCCCCGGAGGCGCCAAGCGAGCCGGAGCCGGCGACACCAGCCCCAGCGAACCCCGGCAGCACAGGGACGGGCCAGCAACCAGCACCAAGCCAACCCGCACCCTCACCGAGCGCGACAACACCGGCCAGCCCGCAACCCTCACCCACATCCGGCAGCCCCGAGACGAGCACACAGGCCGAGCAACCCGAGACCACACCTCAGGCTGCGGACAGCGGCGGCGAGCACCGCGACCACGACCAGAACGACGGAATCAACCTGCCCTCACGAGGCTGGATCAGCCTCGGCCTGGCCACCACGATCGCCGCCGTCGCCGGGCTGCTCCGCCTCAACCAGCGCCGCCACGCCCGGCTCACCTTCCCAATCCCCGCCGGTACCGAACCTGCGCCTTCACCGGTACCAGCGGAATTCGCGGCGATCGAGGCGGCGGGCAACCGTCAACGCGAACCACGAGAAGACGGCGGCGCGGCGCGACCGGAACACCTTCCCGTGGCCCCCGAGACTCCAGCGCCGGTCGGCCAGACCACGACCGGTACCGAGATCAGTCTGTTTGACCTGCCAGGCTCGATGATCGCGCTGAGCGGGTCAGGAGCGACCGGCGCGGCCAGAGCGATCCTGGCCGCGACCCTCGCCACCGGAGTGGCCGAACACCTCGACCAGCGCCCGGTCGTCATCACCAGCGCGACGACCCTGGCCCGGCTGCTACCCGAGGGCGTACCTCCGGTCGGGCTGGACCCCGACGGGGTCACCTTCGACGGCGAGCGCCTCATCATCGAGCCCACCATCGGCGATGCCGTCACCCGCGCCGAGGAAGAGATGCTCCACCGGCGGCGCCTGCTCGACTACATGGAGCTCGACAGCGTCGCAGCGCTGAACGCCGGCACCAACCACGCCGAGCGCCAGCCACCGGCCGTGCTCCTGCTGGACGCCGAACCCCGGTACGCCGTCCGCCTGACCATGGTCGCCTCTCAACGAACCGCTTTGCACCTGCACCCGGTGATCCTCGGCAACCTCCCCGGGCACCCGGCCTACGAGCTGGACCGGGACGGGTACACCCAGGCCGGCCCTCCCGGAGAGACCACGGTGGAGCGCTGGTCCACGCTCAACGCCACCGACCTCGCCCAGATCATGACGATGATCTCCGCCAGCGCTGCGCGCGGCGAGGCCGGGCTCGACCCCGACGACCCACCTGCCAACCTCGAAACGTCACCGGACATCGTCCCCGTTCCGGCGGAGGCGACGCCAGAGCCCGGCGAGGAGATCCCGACCTGCGGTGAGGCCACCCCGGCAGTACGGCTGCGGGTCCTCGGCCCAGTCACCGTGAGCACCGACGCCGGGCAGGTCACCACCGGGATGCGCAAACGCTCCTACGCCATCCTCGCTGTCCTGGCCGCCCACCCCGCCGGCCGAACCCTGGAGCAGCTCGCTGCCCTGCTCCTACCCAACGTCGCCTTCGACGCGGCGGCCAACCAGCTGCGCACCGCTATCAACGTCACCCGCCGGGTCCTGCGCGACGCCACCGGAGACGCCGAGGCCATGTACGTGCTGCACGACCCGGCCACCACCCGGTACCGCATCGACCCGGACGCGATCGACGTCGACCTGTGGCACCTGCTCACAGCCCTCCAAGCCGCCAACACCCGCGACAACGACGACGAATGCCTGGCCACGTTGAGGGACGCCGTCAACTGGTACACCGGCGACTTCGCCACCGGCCAGGACTGGAGCAGCGGCTACACCGACCGGTACCGCCACCAGATCCTGGCCGCGTACGCCCGAATCGCCGAGATCCTAGAAACCGACCACCCCGACCAGGCCGTCACCGCCCTGGAGCAAGCCATCGACCTTGACCCGGTCAACGAAGACCTCTACCAGCGCCTCATGCGCGTCCAGGGACGCCTGCGCCGACCCGACGCCGTCCGCCGCACCCTGCGGCAACTCGAAGACCGCCTGGCCGACCTCGGCTACGCCGAA
>JAFGOK010000162.1 GCA_016926535.1 Micromonosporaceae bacterium
ACCGGAGAGGTCGGGCCGAACGCCCGCCGCGCGCTGGAGGCTGCGGGCATCACCGTGGTGACCGGATGCGCCGGCAGTATCGCCGAAGCAGTCGCTGGCCTAACCTCGCGGTAGCCGGAACCGCAGCAGTCGCGGCGGTCGGAACAGTCCGCGTAGCACGAGAGTAGAAGGAGATTCGGGTGGTGACGACCGGGAAACGTTCTGGGGCGGCGCGGCGCAGAGCCCAGGAGGCCTTGGCTGCGCGCAGGGCACAGGAACGGCGCAGGCGGCTCACCATTGCCGCGAGTACCTGTGCGGTGATCGTCGTCGCGGTCATCGCTATGGTCGTCATTAGCCAGACTACCGAGCGGTCTGTCCCGGAAGCCGCGCCGGTGGCCAGCGGGGAGGCTGCGAACGCAGTCGTCCAGACGGCCACCAGCCTGTCCCCGTCATTGCTGGACCAGATCGGCAAGGGCAAGGTCCTGGCTGGGTTCCAGCAGGTGACCGGGCAGCCAGCGCTGACCGCGGAGGGCAAGCCCCTGGTCGTCTACATCGGGGCTGAGTACTGCCCGTACTGCGCCTCGCAGCGGTGGCCGGTGGTCATCGCCATGTCCCGGTTCGGCACTTTCGCCAACCTCGGCCTGACCCACTCCGCCAGTGACGACATCTTCCCGAACACGCAGTCGTTCAGCTTCCACGGCTCCACCTACACCAGCCAGTACCTCGCCTTCCAGGGGGTGGAGCTCACCACGAACGAGCGGAAGGGCAACGGGTACGCCCCGCTGGACGAGCTGACCCCAGAGCAAGAAAAGATCATGGAGACCCTCAACGCTCCCCCGTACACGGACTCCGCCGGCGGCATTCCATTTATGGACGTGGGCAACAAATACATCCTGCTCGGCGGGGCCTATGACGCCCAGGTGCTCCAGAACAAGACCGCGGAGGAGATCGCTGCGGCGCTGAGCAATCCGGGTAGCCCGATTGCCCAGGGAATCGTCGGCACCGCCAACATGATGACCACGTACCTGTGCCAGTTGACCGGAGGCCAGCCCGGTGAGGTCTGCTCCAGCGCGGCGGCACAGGCCTATCAGGGAGCTCAGTGAGAGTCCGATGACCAGCAACCGCCGCCTTCGCCTCGACCTGTCGACCGTGCCGGATTCGAAGCTGCCCTGGTGGATCCCCTGGGCCGCGCTGGTCATGGTTGTGGTCGGGCTGGGAGCCTCCGGTTACCTCGCTTATGAGCATTATTCTGCCGAGACCACGCTGAGCTGTCCCAACGAGGGCGGCCTCAACTGTGAGAAGGTCACCTCCAGTGAGCAGTCAACGCTGTTCGGCATCCCGGTTGCCCTGCTGGGGATGGCGTACTTCGTCGCGATGCTGATCGTGGTCCTTCCCCCGACCTGGCGGTTTGCTGACGCGATGACGCGGCGGCTGTTTACTCTCGCCCGGCTGGCCGCCGTCGGCGGCGGGATCGTGTATGTGCTGTATCTGGTGTATGCGGAGCTGTTCGTTATCGACTCGATCTGCATCTGGTGCACTGTGGTGCACGTGGTGGCATTTATCCTGTTTGTGCTGGTCGCCTTCGGCACAGCACTGGCTGCCCCCGAGCAGGAGCCCGATCGGTAGCCGCACCGTTCCATCCATCAGCACAGAATCGGGAGACCACCCGGATGTCGACCTCGGAAATGACCCTTGACCTGCGGCCCGTTGACGAGGTGACAATCACGATCCTGGTGGACAACGTCTTTGATTCCCTGCTGGCCAGTACTGGCCCAGCCCGCAGGGCGGCAATGGCGAAGATCGGCAGGGTGCCAGCGCCGCACTATGGTGAGGGCAGCACAACCCCGGGGCTTCGGGCGGAGCACGGTTTCGCCGCTCTGGTGACGGTGCGGACCGGCGCCGCGACCAGTACGGTCCTGCTGGACACCGGGATCAGCCCGGACGGCATGATCAGTAATGCTGATCTGCTCGGTGTTGATCTTGCTTTGATTGAAGCGGTGATCCTCAGCCACGGTCACTTCGACCACACCGCTGGGCTGGGGGCGCTGGCAGCCCGCCGCCAGGAGGTCTCTGCCGGTGGGCTTCCCCTGCTGCTCCATCCGCACGCCTGGTCTCGGCGGAGGAGCACCAACCGCGAGGGGATCGCCCGGGACCTGCCGACGCTCAGCCGGGCCGCCGTCGAGAGCCTGGGCTATGCCATCGTCGAGCGCAGCGAGGCAACGCTGCTGGCCGATGAGCAGATCCTGGTGACCGGTGAGATCGACCGAACCACCTGGTTTGAGCGGGGGGTTCCCAGGCACGAGGCCTACCGGGACGGCCAGTGGGTTGCGGATCCCCTGCTGCTTGATGATCAGGCTATCGCCATCCACCTGAGGGGCAGAGGGCTGGTCGTGCTCACCGGCTGTGGCCATGCCGGTGTGATCAATACTGTCCGCCAGGCGTTCCGGCTGGCCGGAGTCGGTCACTTGCACGCCCTGCTCGGTGGGTTTCATCTGAGCGGGCCTGCCTTCGAACCTGTGATTGAACCGACGGTGGAGGCCTTGCGCGATCTTGCCCCGGAGGTGCTCGTGCCGGCCCACTGCACCGGCTGGGCGGCTCAGCATCGGCTGGCCTCGGAGTTCCCTGCCGCTTTCATTCCCAACGCCGTCGGGACCACGTTCACCCTGACGGGGCTCTGACCGGACCAGGGCCACCCGCACGGGGGGTCTTCGCTCGCCTGCTGGGCGGTTCGCAGTCATTCACCAGCAAGTTCTTTGTATCGTTTGCCATCGAACTAGCTGCGCGCCGTCCATGATGATTCGCTGTCACTCTGGGTCTTATGTGGAATGCGCTTTCTCGGAATGGTCTATATTGGTGTATGTGGATGAAAAAACGGTG
>JAFGOK010000163.1 GCA_016926535.1 Micromonosporaceae bacterium
ATCGATGTGCAAACGCAACTTGCCGGTCTTGGGCTCGTCAGTCCGGCTCACGATGATCGTGGACTGCGGACCGCCGAACCTGGAATTCGCCTCCTGGGCCCATCATTCGCACATCGGGACGTATGGTCCGGTGCCCGCCGGCCGGCACAGCCCGGGGCGCAGTTGCCTGCCCGACAGGTAGCGGTGCCGAGCGATGGACACGGTGGTGGCCAGCCCTCCGATGGCCAGCCATGCCGCCAGGGATGCGATGCCGGTCGGCGCGCCACCGCTGCCGGTTGCGATGGCGTTCAGCACCAGGGCGGCCGCATGAGGCGGAAGGTAGCTGTCAATGCCCTCCAGCGGGCCGGGCACTGTTGAGACGACCCCGGTGGCCATGGCCAGCACCAGGACTGCGAGAGCTGCCAGCCGGCCGGGGAGGCGGAAAACCGCGATGGCTGCCTGGTTGAGTGCTGCGAAGGCCAGGGCTGCCAGCACACAGGTGGCGGTGAACGCTGCCGACCGGGCGACGTCCAGGCCAAGCACGGGGAGGACCAGGGCGCTGAGGACCAGGGCCGCTGTGATCGCCGTCGTGACGCCAGGCCGGGTGGCGCTGAGCAGGATGCGCCATGGTGCCGCCCGGGAAGTCTGCACCGCGCTGGGGACGGCCCGAACGACCAGGTAGGTGGCCAAGGCACAGGCCCACAGGGCCAGGGCGACGAAGAGGGAAAGCGCCGCCGTGCCCAGGGATGACCGGCTGGTCGTCCCATCGGTGGGGTGGGCTGCGACGCTGCTGAGGTGGTCGCGCTCAGCCTCGCTGTAGGTGGGGACCTTGTCGCGTCCTTGGTCCAGCTGGGTCGCCAGCTCAGTCGCGCCGCTGTTGACCTGCTGGACCCCGGCGTTCAGCTGGGTCGCGCCGTCGACGAACCGGGTCGTTTCCCCCGCGAGGCGATCTGCCCCGTCTGCCAGTTGGGTCGCGCCGCTGTTGACCTGCTGGACGCCGGCGTTCAGCTGGGTCGCGCCGCTGGCTGCGGAGGCGATACCGTCGGTGAGCGCTCCGGCTGCGTTCGCGAGCCGCTCGGTGCCATCCGCGACCTGGTTCGCCCCATCGGCCAGGGCCTGGATGGTGTCCCGGATGTCGACGGCAGCTTGGCGGAGCGTTGCCCGAGCTGAGTCAATCGTGTCGGAGCACTCCATCAAGTGATCCAGTGCCGTCGAGAGGTCCTGGCAGAACCCAGTGCTGCCACCGTGGTGCTCGCACTGATCGATCAGTTCCCGCAGCTCTGCCGTTGCATCCCCCGAAGAGGGAAACGCATCGATGATCGTGATCATACGATTAGCCAGTGGTACGACGAGGTCGGCCAGCTGCTCATTGCCATCTGCGACCTGGCGAGCCCCGTCGGCCAGCTGCCGGGTGAGGGCCGGCAGATCTCTGGTGTCTGTGGCGGCCTGGGTGAGGCCAGCAGCGAGCTGGGATGATCCGCTGGCCAGCTGAGCGGTGCCGGCGGCCAGCTGATCTGCCCCGCCGGACAGCTGCCCGAGGGCGGTGGCGAGCTGGCCTGCGCCATCGGCCAGCTGGGTGGCGCCGGTCAGCAGCCGCCCCGTACCGTCGGCCAGCTGCCCGCTCCCATCGGCGGCCTGGTTGATCTGGCCGTGGATGGTAGAGAACGCGATGTAGATATTGTCCAGATAGGTCTTTACAATCCGCTGGTTGAGGGCCTGTTGGGTGGCCCGCACGACCTGGGCGCTGGCTGCTGGATCAAGGATCCCCGCGGCCTGAGAGGTGTGGACACTCACCTGGGCGCGGGTGGCCTCCAGCGGTCTGCCGGAGGCCGACGACGTGGCTCTGGCGGAAAAATCCCTGGGAATCGTCACGGCCGCGACGTACGTCCCGTCTGCCAGACCGCTGGCCGCGTCCCCGGCATCGGTGAGGACCCAGGTGTAGGCCGAATCGGCGCTGTGCGTGAGGTTGCCGGCCAGCAGGCGTCCCAGGGGGATGATCTGACCGTTGACCGTGACTGGCTCGTCATTGTTGACCACTGCGGCTCTCGCGGTGTTGTGATTGGCCTGCGGCGACCAGAACGCCCAGGTGAGCGGGCCCATGACCAGGACGGGCACGACGATCAGGCCGAGCCGGGTCTTCCAAGCCAGCCCCCCGACCATCGCGGCTCTGCCCGCTCTGGCCAACGACATCACAGTCCATTTCGCAGTCACCATGAGTGAACCTCGACCGTCTGGAGAGTCTCGGAGGCCTGACGAGGCAGGGGGGCTGGGGATACTGCACCAGCCTGGCAGGCCAGGACAGGCTGGCCGCCCAGCGCCAGGGCGCTGGTGGCGTCCAGTGGCAGGAGATCGGCGATCGAGGCTGTGTCCTGGCAGGTCAGGACGCAAGTGGTCCGCCGCGCGCCACTGATGGTCCGCCGCGCGCCATTGGTCGCGTGCTCGGAGAGCACGGAACGCAGCGCCGCGCGGGCATGAGGGCTGACGATCAGGTCGACATCATCCAGCAGCAGCAACTCAACGCCCTCGGCCAGGGCCGCTGCGAGATGGTCGGCCGGATCGGGAACCTGGTGGCAGCAGATCAGCGCCACCTGGCGGCGCACGGCGTGGGCGTGCTGCGGCAGCACCTGGCCCAGCACTTTGAGATCCCCGGTGAGGCGCCGGACCCGACCGGCGATCGTGAAGAGTAGCGCGCTCTTGCCGGCGGGGCCCGCCCCGGACACCGTGAGGATCTCCCCCCTGCACAGGCGCAGGTTCACCCCGGCGAACACCGGCTGTCCCCGGTCGTCGTCGACTCGCAGGTCACGGGCGCTGATCGCCTCGTCACAGCCGGGGAATGGCCAGTCGACCAGGCGGAGTTCCCGTACCAGCGCGTCGCCCTCAAGGTCGACGAGTGGGAGCTTGCGGTCCAGCCATGCCGGCAGGCTCCAGGCCCGGCGTCCCAGCAGTGCCAGGACCGCAGGCACCATGGTCATGCGGACCAGGAAGGCGTCGACGAACACCCCCACGGCCAGGCTGACGGCGATGGGCTTGATGGTTGCGGTGCTGTCGGGGACGAACGCGGCGAAGACCGAGAACATGATCGCCGCAGCAGCGGTGACGACCTGACAGGCGGAGACGAAACCCTGTTCGACGGCCTGGTACGGGTCACCGTCGCGGACGTACTCCTCGCGAATGCGCGATACCAGGAAGACCTGGTAGTCCATTGCCAGCCCGAACAGCACGCCCATGAGGACGATGGGCAGGAAGCTGATCACACTGCCGGTGTGGGAGACCTTCAGCAGACCGGTCAGGTGGCCGGAGCAGAAGATGAAGGAGGTGGCCCCGAAGGCCGCACCCACCGACAGCAGGTAGCCCGCCGCTGCGGTCAGCGGGACCCAGATGGAGCGGAACACCATGGTCATCAGGAGGAGGGACAGCCCCACCACCAGGGTGCCGAAGGGCAGCAGCGCGTCTTGCAGCCGGGTTGAGACGTCGATGGTTCCGGCGGTGATGCCAGTGACGGCGGTCTGGGCGCCATAGGTGTCCCTGAAGTGCCGCTGTTGCTGGCGCAACGCCCTGACCAGCTGGGCGGTCTCAGCGGACTCCGGGGATGTCGTGGGAATGATCTCGACGATCCCGGTGTCGGCCTTGGGGTTGGGAGTGGCCAGGGGCACGAATGCGACCCCGGGCATCCGCCGGATCTCATCGGCGATCGCGTTGACGACGCCAATCGGATCGGTGCTGGTGATGACATCGACCGTCACGAGCAGTGGTCCATTGTATCCGGGGCCAAAGTACTCGCTGATCAGGTCGTAGGTGTCGCGGGCGGTGGTGCCGCGGGCTTCCGTTCCGTTGTCTGGCAGGGCCAGCCGCAGATCGCCCGCTGGGATCGTGCACACGGCCAGGCCTGCGACGACCACGACGACAGTGGCGGCAGGGATTCTGGTGACCAGCCGTATCCACCTGCGGCCCAGCTGCCCCTGCCTCCGGCGGACCGCCGGCGCCTTGCGGCCAGGGCGCAGGCGTTCCCCAGCCATGGCCAGCAGGGCGGGAATCAGGGTCACTGCGACGATCACGGCGGCGCCCACCGCGAGAGCCGCAGCGACCCCCATGGTGGTCAGGAAGGGGATCCTGACCACTGCCAGGGACAGCAGGGCGATGATGACGGTGAGACCGGCGAACACCACAGCGGACCCGGCCGTCGCGGTGGCCCGTGCGATCGACTCCTCCGTCCCCAGGCCATCGGCGAGCTGGTCGCGATGACGGCAGAGCAGGAGCAAGGCATAGTCGATGCCAACGGCCAAGCCGATCATTACTGCCAGCATCGGAGCGGTTGAGGAGACCGGAACCACCACGGTTGCCAGGTAAATCAGGCACGCGGACAGGCCAACCCCGATCATTGCGGTCAGCAGGGGCATGCCAGCGGTCAGCAGCGAGCGAAAAACCACCAGCAGGATCAGCAGCGCGAGGAGGATGCCGATGCCCTCGGTGAGGCCGAAGGTGGGGAAGCGGTTGGAGAACGCCTCACCGCCGGCGTGGACCTCAATCCCGTTGCCCAGGTCGCGCTGGAGGTCTTCCGATACCTGGAGTAGGTCGGTCCTGGTCTCGGGTGTCACGTCGGTCAGTCCCGCCGTCAGCTGCACCGTGATGATCGCAGCTCGGCCATTGGCGGACACCACTCCGGTCATGATCCCGTCGAACGGATCGATCACCGTTGCGACCTGGTCCAGGGCGCCGATACGGGCGACTGTCTCCGACGTCACAGCCCTGATGCCGGGGGTGTCGATCCGCTGGCCTTCGGGAACCACGATCACGATCTGGGCGGAGGTCCCGCTGACCTCTGGGAACACCCGGCGCAGGTGGTTGAAGGCCTCCTGGGTCTGGGAGCCGGGGATGGTGAACGTGTCGTCGGTCCCCCTGGTCAGCAGCAGACATCCCGCGGCTGTCACCCCCAGCAGGAGGATCCAGACCGCGAGGACCGACAGACGAGCCCGGACCGCGCGGCGGCCGAGGCGGTAGAGCAACGCTGACACGCCACAGACTCCTGTTCCCGTTCCTTGTGACCCGGCAAACACTTCGACACATGTTAATACATCATGTATCCGATACACTGTGCATCACGTCACTGTCGAACGCGAGGTCGTCCCAAGTCCCGGCGGTAGAGTGCTGCCATGACCCCCGAGGACACCAGGGACGACAGGCTGGCCCGAGTAACCCGCCGCCGGAGCGCCACCCGGCAACGGCTCATCGATGCCGCCTACGAGGTCTTCCTGGAACTGGGTATCCACGACGCCCCCATCGAGGCGATCTGCGAGCGGGCCGGATTCACCCGCGGCGCGTTCTACTCCAACTTCACCAGCAAGGAAGACCTGTTTCTCGCGATCTACCAGCGTCAGATGCAGGCCCGACTCGATCGGCTTCAGACCGTGATTGACCGGGCATTCTGCGCCTTTGACCTCGATACCTCCGGCGCGCTATCGGAGGCGGTCGAACAGGCCTGCCTGCTGTTCGCGGAGTCGCTGGGCGCCGATGAGCAGTGGTTCCTGCTCGTCGCTGAGTTCCACGCCCAGGCGATGCGCCAGCCCGAGTTGCGGGCTCCCACCGAGGCCGCCCAGACGGAGTTCCACATCGGTCTCGCCCAGATCCTGGAACGGGTGCTGGACCGCATCGGCCTGCGCCTGATCCTCGACTCGCGGGACGCCGGCTTCGTCATCGTCTCTCTGTACAAGTCCGCCCTGGAACGTGCCATCTTCGAAGGCCTCCATCTGGGAGTGGACCATCGCTACCTCGCTGAGGTCCTCCCGAGACTCATCCTGGCGATGGCCGTTCCCCAGGTCCCACACCGCTAGCAGCTAGCAGCTCGCACCGGAGCCGCCGAGGGCGCCCTTGGTCAGCTGGACGTTCCGGCCGCCCACTGTGATCCGCAGACCGCTGGCCAGCACCTCAACCCCGCGATAGGAGAGGCCGGCGGGAAGCGTCTGGAGGGGGTACTTGGTCATGTCCGTTTTGATCGTTGCCAGCACATCCCTGGCCGGGAACGTGGCGCCGAGCATCTGGATCCGCTCAGGCACGAGGTCGAGGGTGGTACCAGTGATCGCAGGTTTCGAGTAGAGCACGATGGACATTGGATGATCCGCGGTGGCCCCGCTGGTGGTGACCACCAGCATTCCATCCTTGGCGCCGTAGCTCACCGCCCGCCCATCGATCGTCTTCGGCAGCCCGGAGAACGCCTGGACCGTCACGCCGTCGATGGTGACCTTGATGCCGGCGCTGTCGACGCTCACCGACTGGTATTTCACCCCGCTCGGCAATTCTGGCAGCGTGCGCGTGAGATCCTCCTGCTTGACCTGGCTGAGCACGATCGCGGCGATCGGGTCGCTCGGCTGGCGGTTGCTGCCGAGGACGTCAACGGACTTCGGCACGAGCGTCAGCGTGCCGTCGCCGAGTGTTGGCTCGGTGAAGATGGTCAGCGGGAGTTCGCCGAGCAGGGGGATGTCCTTCGAGGTCGAGATGCCGAGCTGGCCGTTGACCGCCTGGTAGGAGACGGTCTGCTCGCCGACCGAAGTCGGCAGTTCCGACAGCGGTGTGGTCACGGTTCCGCCGAGCGCGACGTGCAGACCGTCGGTCTTGGGGGCCACGGATTTGTAGGCCAGCCCAGCCGGCAGGTCCGGCAGCTTCTCGGTGCGCGCCCCGCCGGTCTGGTCAGCGACCTCTGCGGCTGGTATCGACTTGCCGAACAGCACGAGTTGCTGGGGAACCACGCTCATGCTCGCCCCGTGCAGCTCCAGCTTCGCCAGCACTGTGGCCTTAACGTTCTTGGACATCTCTGGGGTGGGCGTGAGCGCGACAGTGAGCGATCCGTCCGCAGCCCTCCCGAACGTGGGCTGCGGTATGCCCGGCAGCGACGGCATGTTGGCGAACCCGAGGGTGATCGCGGCGTCGAAGCGGCCGACTTGGGTGGTACCGGGCTTGGGCTGGCGGACGCTGACGTCACGGAGGGTCGCTGAGAAGTCCGCGTGCTGGACGCCGCTGACGGCCATGTCCGGTAGTTGCACCTTGATCTCGGAGAGTCTACCCAGGAGCAACTGCGGCACGAGACGGCCGCCCCCGATAGTGATCTTGGGTGGCTTGGTCTGGGTCCCTGGGCAGGACATCTGGCTGGAAACCTGGCTAGAGACCCGGCTGATGACCACGCCGGTCAGCGGGCCGTCCAGGGCGGAAATGGGCACCACCAAGAGCAGCAGCAGAACGAACAGCGCGACCGCGGAGCCGACGATGAATCGCCGGCCCCGCCGGCCAAGGCGGCGGTCACCGAGCCGCTGCGGCAGCCGTCTCGACCGGTGGGGCCGACGGTTTCCCCGCCGCGCGGTCCCATGGTGCTCCGCAGGCAGATCCTCGCGCTCCGGAAACACGCGTTCATGGTCTGGGTACAGACCTTCATCATCTGGGTACAGACGCTCCTCCTCTGGGAGGACGGTGCGCGGATAGGGTGCGAACGTCGACATACCGTCGTCTCCCCCTCATGGGATCGGTGGTTGGTCCGTGGCCGAGTTCGGGGTCAGCAGTTGCTGGGGGCGCTGGTGTCGTTGAAGCGGTTCACAATCCAGTCGTGCGCGGTGCCGTTGCCGGTGAGCACGCCGGTCAGGTGGTCCGAAAGGATCGTGTCGAACTGAAGCCGTACGCCCTTGGCGCAGTAGTTCTTGTGGAGCGTTTCGGCCTGTGACAGGTCCACGATCTCGTCCTTCGAGGCGTGGTACTGCAGGACCGGGACCTTGGGCGGGGAGTTGCCGAGCCTGTTCTCCGAGAGCCGGGCCTTCCACTGTGCGGTGTCGAGCGGGTTGCTCGTCGTGAAGGAACCGATTTCCTTGAACGCCTCCTGGACGAGCAGATCTTCAACACAGAAATCGGCCTTGGCCTTGGCCAGCTCGGCCCGGCCGACGTCGTTGAGGTAGGAGTCGAGCTTCAGCTCCGGGTAGGCGGCGTCCAGCCCGACTGCGGCGAACGTCAAGAATCCGAAACCAACGGAGCCGTCCAGTCCCTTTGCGACCTCGCCCAGGTCCGCCGGCACGCCGCCGGCGACCGCTCCGACCAGGTTCAGCTCCGGGGCGTACGTGGGCTGCTTCTCCGCGGCCCACAGCGAGGCGCCGCCGCCCTGCGAGTACCCCTGAACAATCACCTTCGCCGACGTGGACAGGTGTGCGGCCGGCAACCGCTGGGCCGCGCGCACCATATCGATCACGGCCGGCCCCATCGACTGGCCGGTCATGTAGGTCGGCGTGCTCTTTGGACCGTATCCCTCGTAGTCGGTGATCACCACCGCGTAACCTGAGCTGAGCGAATCGTTGATGGCCAACTGGTCGTAGAGCAACCCCTTGCGCATCAACTTGGATGGTGTGCACTTGAACGCCGGCCCCTGGGTACCGACCGCAAAGCTCACGATGGGTGCACGTGCCGCGTCAACCTCCTTGGGCACGATCACCGTGCCGGTCACCGCGTTGCGCTGGCCCAGGGCGTTGGTGGACAGGTACATCACCTCCCACGCGTTCGCCCTGAGCACGTTCAGTAGTGGAACAGATGGCCGCCAGCGCAGGATGTCACCGGGCGTGCCCGCCGGAAGCGGGCTCGGTGCCTGGTAGAAGGAATCGCCGGACGGCCCAGGTGCTGGCATGGCCGAAGTCGCGGAGGAGGCAGCATCCGCATCCGTCGTCACGAACCGCATGGTGCCGGTCGCTGCTGCCAGCGTCAGCGCCCCGACCATGACCATGACCAGACTGATCCTGAGCGACGACCCTCGGCTGGTTGTCCGTCGTCGCTGCCATGTATTCGAGATCATCGAGAGATCACACCCACTCTTACGAAACCGCCATCCCGGACTGTGAACCGCCCCGCCACCGGCGCCGTCTCCGGCACAATCGTTTGGTGGTACAGATACTTCTTGCCCTCCCCATAACCTTGTCAGTGGAGAGCCGGCTGGAGAAGCGGCACAGGTAGAATTGGCGACAATCTAAGGCTCCTTAAAGCTTCCCATCTGGCTCCAGGATCATTTCGCACCCGTTGATCATATGTTGGGTTCGGGGATCGCGAGCGTTGCCTCGACCACTTCTGGCCACTCGTTGGGGGTGTCGACGGGCGGATGGCGGAATGGACAGAACGAATTCGAACCCGATGGTGATCAAATGGACGGCCACGGCGGACGAGATCATTCAGAAGGTGCGGACTATCGCGTCGAGCGTGTTGGGTCTTGAAAGGGCAGCCGAAATTGGAGACGTTGGTCTGAGCGCCACGTAAAGCTGTCAAAATCTTGAGACACCAGTGCGCAGATTTGTGCGCCAGGAGGCAGAGAACCGCTGGTCAGCACGATTGGATCATCAAACCGTAGGAATCTTGAGCCAAGTCAGGTCAAAACAGAACAAGCGTAGAGCCGCCGTGGCCGAGGTTGTGCGTCCGCTATTGAGCGTGGACCAGCTCTCGTGGGAAATTGGCGTTAGTTGCTGCTTGTCGATTGAAGGTGGCGACAGCGAGATAGTACTGCGGTGACAACGACGCCGAGAATGGCTCCAACTAGGTTTTGCGCGATATCTGATTGGGAACAGACTCCGCTGTTGGTTACCGCCTGTAATGCCTCAAGGATGAATATGGCGCCAATGCAGGTTGCCAGACTCAACCACCAGCGCCGGATCAGCAGCGTTAGGCTGACGGCAAACGGGGCATATAGGATTGCGTTAAGATAGCCTTCAGTGTCTGCCAGGACGAAATCACGACTGGACTCGCCGGTTCCGCAGGAGGTTAGCAGGGTTGGATCGAACTCCGGGGACTCAAGAGCGCGGCCTCCGGCGAAGAACATCACGAGGATCACTCCCCACAGGGCGAGGCACGTGATCGTGGTTAGGGCTCGTCGCAACCTCAGTACGCGATGACCGAGGAAGCCCAAGCCGATAGAGGCGCAGACCCCAAGGATCGTGATGAAGGTTACTATTGGATCGTGGAGAACGCTGGAGGCAAATATGCTCAATTCCGGCGGCATGGCCATCCCTCCTGTTCTGGTTGTCGAGTGCTGGTGTGTCTCTTGGGCTGTGGTTACCTGGTTGCATGTTGTTGTGGCCTGGCGGAGTGTTGGCTCGGCCAGGCCACAAGGGTCTTGACGTCTTGGTCAGCTGGATAGTGAATGGGCCGGATGGTGGCGACGCTAAAATGCGCTAACCCTTTACTCTGTCGGCTCTGTCGTTGTAGGTCGAGCCGACGTTGGAGCAATAGGTGTTAGCGGAAAGCTGCCAGGCTCCCACTCCTGGCTCGGTGGTATCCCAAAGGCCGCCGGTATCGGTACTCGTCTGATTATTGCGCCACGAGGTCACAGTATTGGCGAAACCGTATTGGTCAAGCTCTTGCCAGTCCTCATCTTGAAAGATGAGGCGTCTTCCTCCGCCGTTTTGGTTCTCGAAAAGGCACAGCTTTATCCGCTTCCTCGGCGGTAGCCATCTGTGGTGACCAGGTGTAGCGGGAGCCCCGTGGGATCTTGCGGCGTGTCGTGACGCGGAGACGCCCGCGACTTCCATGATCATGGTTTTGTCGAAGAACCGGATCAAGAAGGTCACGGGCGCATGTACGAGGATGCCAGCACCACCCCAACCCCATGCCCGACCTGCGGCGCATTGCCCGTTTCATCGAAGGAAACGACGCCGGTTCCGATCCGCGACGTCACATTCGGTGAGCGACTGCTGACGTTGATCTGGCTCAAGCGGCGGATGGTATGCCCGTCTCCCGGCTGTGAGCGACAGTCGTTCGTCGAAGCGAGCGCAGAAGTCGGTGTCCGCAGGCGGACCACGGACCGGTTTCGGCGCCTGCTTGGCCGGGTGGTCGCCGACCAGGGCCGCAACGTCGCCGGAGTCGCCGAAAGCCATCACGTAGCGTGGCATACCGTTCATCACGCACAGCAACCAACCGTCAAACACGGACGGTAGTCACACCGCACCCAGTTCCCGCTTGAATGCGGAGACCCGGTTTATTCTCGGATTTGACACCGACACCCCGGACACGTTCGACCGACAGTCGGGATTCGTCCATCACAACGCCATTCCGCAGAGCATTGTCGGGTCACTTCAACCGATCACTCACGGTCACCCGCGACTGCGACCCGGTCCCGGCCACCGCGTTTCGCGGCGTAGAGGGCCTCGTCCGCGATGCGCAGCAAGTCGAACAACCCCTCTCTGGCCTGACCCGGAAACGCCAGACCGACGCTGACGGTGATAGGCAGCAGGCCGGCCGTCGTGGCGAACCGTTGCCCGGAGACTGCGCGTCGCAGGCAGCGGGCGATGCCCTCCGCCTGCGAGACCGTCGTCTCTGTCAGCAGGATGACGAACTCCTCCCCGCCATACCTGCCCACGATGTCCGAGTCCCTCAGCTCGGCGGCCAGGCGACGGGCGACCTCCCGGATGACCTCATCCCCGACCCCGTGCCCGTAGCGGTCGTTGACTGCCTTGAAATGATCAATATCGGCCATGATGACAGCGATGAGCCGCTGCGTCTCCTGCCACGCAGCCACATGCTGCTCTGCGAGATCGACGAAGTGCCTGAGGTTGTACAGCCCGGTGAGCCAGTCCCGGGCCGCGGTCTCCTCCACCTGTCGGAAGAGCATCGCGTTGTCCAGGGCCACCATGCCCTGCCCCGCCAACGCGGCCGCGACCTCGGCCTCGGCCTCGGTGTACGGACGGCCCCCCGTTGCCGCGATGAGCAGCCCCCACCTCACGCCCCGGGCGGCCAGCGGGACCACCAGCCACGCCTGGGTCTCGGCTGGTAGGTCAGCTGGCAGTGGCAGCCGGTCGCGCCCGCAGACCCCGCAGACCGCGGCCCGGATCCCGAGCAGATCACGCACGACCGGGTGCTGGGACACATCGAGAGGGCGCCACTGTTCGAGCCGCCCGTCCTGGCCCGAGGGCTCGTCCGCAGCCGCCGATCGCGCCAGGCTCAGCGAACCGTCCTCCTCCCTGTGGATCAGGAAGGCCACGGTGTCCGGGAGCACGCCTACGACAGCGGACAGCAGCCGGACGCTCACCTCCCAGGGATCCAGACTCTCCGTCAGATCGCGCATCGCGCCACGCAGCAACTCAGCGGTGTCCCGTTCATGGCGAGCCACCTGAACACTGACTTCCAGCGCAGCGGCGCGGGCCGTCTCAAGCGACAGCGCGACGCTGGCGGTCACGGCGGTCAGCAGGGCGGCATCCTCGGAGACGAAAATCCCTCTGGCAGCTCGGCTGTCCAGGTAGATCACCCCAATAATCCTCCCTCTGAGCGTCAGGGGAGCGACCATGATGCTGCGCAAGCCGTGCACCAGCGCGCTCTGCGAGCCCAGTGCGGCACCGTGCTCGCTGCCGGTGACCACGATCGGTTCTCCCGTGGCACGGACCCGGTCCACCAGTGACGCACCGTATCCTGTCAGACGCTCGATGTCCGCCCGCTCTGCGCTCCTGCCGACATGCGGAGCAAGGAGTTCCGTACGGTCCTCGACGAGAAACAGAAACGCGCGCTCCGCCGCGAAGATCTGGACAATCTCGTCCAGGGCAACCCTGGCGAGTTGGGTCGGGTCAAGGACCGTTGCCGCCGCCAGGCTCACCTGATGCAGCGCGCGCATGGCCCGATCATGGCGCCCCAGGCCGTCGCCGTGACTGGCCGGCTGCCTGGAGCGTCGCCGCGGGGATTTTCCACCATCGGTACGCCGGTCGGCGCTCTCCGGGCCCTCGTCCCGGCTGATGGCTCTGGCCGCCCAGGCCATGCAGTTACATGCATCGATCGCGCCCGCGCCGAACTCCGCCTCGATCCACCGGCACCGGGTCTGCCATCCGCCCTCCGAGGCCAGCAGCCGCGCTACGCTCGCCTGCCGGCAGGCATCGGCTGACAACCCCAGCCCACACAGCGCCCTGACCGCCACGACCGCCGCCTCGTACTGCGCGAGTGGGGCGTCCAGACCCGTCAGCCGGTCGGCACACCGGGCCAGCGCCCGGAGGGCACCGTCGTTGTCACCCCGCAACTGGCGCAGGCTCGCCCCGGCCACCCGGGCGAACGCGTCGAGCAGCTGGCCATCGGCCGCCTTGCGCAGCAGCGACACCGCCTTGGCCGCCCTGGCAAGAGGCTCGGCGCGGCTGCCGGGATCGGTCGCGGCGACCTGCGCCAGGCGGCCGAAGGCCTGGTACAGCCAGAACATGCGCTGAAACGGCCAGCTCTGCGACAGCTTGACGTTGAGAGCGGCGTATTCCGCGAGTGCATCTTCGAGGACGGTTCCGGTCTCGCCCTGCTCAACCGCGAGCACCGTCGCGGCGAACGCGACGTTGACCTGCTGGCTGTGGTTATAGGGAATCGTGGTGAGGAACTCCCGCACTTCACGCAGCCCGGCGGCGGCCCGAGCCGGATCACCGAGCATGACCGCCGCCAGCGCGCTGACGATTCCCAGGGTCGTGCCAAGGATCTGGTTGGCGTCCTGCGTGTACTCGACGGTGAGGTCGTACAGCCGTGCTGCCCTGCTTGGGTACCCCCGGACCACCTCAAACACCCCGAGCATGCCAACAGAGGTGATCATGTCGCCGGCTTCCATCCAGCGCCCATGCTGGTCGAGGCACTGGCGGGTGGCCTGGCCGCTGCGGGCATTGGTGGCGCAGACGAAATCATCGGCCAGCGAGCGTCCCCAGACGACGAAGGCCGTTTCCTTGGGGTTCCCCGGCGTGATGGCTCCTTCCGCGATGTCGAACTGCCTGGTGGCGACCGAGCGCAGTCCCATGAGCCTCGCCAGGATGGCCAGGTTGACGCGGGACCGCAGGAACGGCCATCCAGAGCCGAGCCGGTTGGCCGCCGGCAGCGCCAAGAGATTGAACACCATCACCAGCGGGATGCGGTTGGCGGCCGCGGCGGCTTGTGCCCCGGCATTGAGCAGTTCGGTCCGCAACTCCCATGTCGCACGTCGCCTGCCGGTCACCTCCCGGAGTCTCCTGGGTAGACCTCCGATGATCAGTCCGCTGAGTAGCGCACCGATGCTGCTGACCGCCGCGCCTGCCAGACTCACCGGCAGCCTGGTGCCGAGTTCAGCCAACCCGCTGCGCACCATGTCCAGCGCGCATTCCCCCTCCCAGCGTTGCTGGTGGGTGTCGGTGAGTCGGATGAAGATCTCCGCTCGGCGCAGCGGATCTGTTTCGACCGCGAGCGCGCGGTCGAAATGGTGGTCGCTCTCGGCGAACCTGCCGATACGGGCCGCCGCGATACCCGCGCCAACGTGGACGTCAACGTCCGGGATGATGCCACCGGCCGTGGCCAGTGCCTCGGCCTGCTGGAAGTACTCGAGAGCGTTGGAGGCCGCGTGCTCGGCCAGGGCAAGCAGCGCGGCGGCCACCGCGGTCCGGTGCGCTGGCCGTACGTCGCGGTCGGTCTTTCCCATCAGGTAGTGGTCCGCGATGGCGTAGACCTGCTCAGCACTCGCCGCTCCCCCGGCCTCCAGATCCTGGGCGATCCTCTGGTGCAGCCGCTGGCACTCCGCTGCATCGATCCCGGCGATCAGTATGTCCCGAATACGATCATGGAGAAAACAGTACTGGCCACCCGGGACCGGCTCGACGAGATGATCGGCAACGGCATCGGACAGGGTCGCGAGCACCTGGTCCTCGGCCACCTCACAGACCGAACCGACCAGGGCCGGATCAAAACGGACACCAACCACGGCGGCTGTGGCCAGCAACCGCCTGCTGTCATCGTCGAGCCATTCCAGGCGTCGCACGATCAGATCGGTCACGTCGTCCGCCAGCATCAGACCCGCCAGCTCATGGTCATCGACGATCCAACGACCCCATGCCGGCCGGATCAGACCCTCGTCGATCATCACGTTGAGGTACTCCCGCACGGCCATCGGGTTGCCGCCACTGCGGTTGTAGAGCTGCGTGACCAGCTGATCTGGCACCGTGCCGGATCCGAGCTCCGAGGCGACCTGGGCGGCGACCTCCGCCTGGTCGAACGGACCGAGGGTGACCGCGCAGTCGACGATGTCGCCAAGCGGATCCGAACCGCGGACGGTCGCCAGGATGAGCAGGGGCGTCGTCGGCAACTGGGATGCCAGGTGCCCCAAGACGCGCCGGCTCGCCTCGTCGCACCATTCTAGATCGTCAATGTGAATGATCAGGCCGCCTTCCTCGACGGCCAGCGCGGTGATGAACTCCGCAAATGCCCAGGTAAACTGCTGTTGCTCGTCACCGTAGCGCCCGGACGGATCGTCGAAACCCTTGGCCTGGCCGGCGCCGGTCGGTATCGCCACCGGTTCGGGCAGCCCGAGCATCATGGCCATGGCCGGCGAGATCTGGGCGAGGATGACTCCGGCGTCGCCGGCGGCGGCCCGCGCCCGGCTGAGCGCCGCCGCTCGTGCCGGGTCTGGTAGCCGCTGCGCCCACCGCAGGTGGTCGTCGATGACATTGCGCAGCAACGCGAACGGCGCCGCGTTGTCCCGAAAGCCTCGGGCATACCACCTGGCGATACCCGTGGTCAGGACGCGGCTGGTCAACTCACGCACCAGGCGGCTCTTTCCGATGCCCGGCGGGCCCTTGACCAGCACCAGTCCACCGTGGCCTGCCACGGCCCCGTTCCATCTGGAAAGAAGCAGGTCCACCTCCTCCCGACGACCGATCAACTCCAGGTCGCAGGCACTGGCGGTGACGTCGGCCGTCCCGAGTGGGAAGGGTGCCCGTTCCCCCGCTCCAACGCGGACGAGATCGGCCCGCAGCCCCTGGCCGGTCTGGTAGCGATCGTCTGGGTCCTTGGCCAGCAGCTTGGCGACGATGGCTGCCAGCGACTCGGGGACGTCGTCGCACACCTGACGCACGTCAGGCGCCGGTCTGGCCAGATGCAGCTGGATGAGCTCCCCGGCATCCGCTGCGGTGAAGGGCAGTTGCCCGGTGAGCGCTTCGAAGAGCACCACGCCCAGGCTGTAGAGGTCGGCCCGGCCGTCGACGGCCCTGCGCAGCATGCCGGTCTGTTCCGGGGCACTGTATGCGAAGGTGCCGACGGCCGCTTCTCCCAGGTCCACACCGGTTCGCCCGACGAGTCCGAAGTCAATCAATCGTGCCTCGTCACAGATATCGATCATGATGTTGGCCGGCTTCACGTCCCGGTGGACCAGCCCTGCCCGGTGTGCGGCCGCCAGCGCTCCCGCGATCCGCGCACCCCAGTCGATCACGCGCTGATGCGGCACGGACCCACTCCGCAGGACCTGGGCCAGCGGCCGGCCGCGCACCAGATCCATAATGGAATATGGCCGCCCCCGCGTCTCCCCAACCTCGTGGATGCCGACGAGCCCTGGATCGTTCAGCCGGGCCAGCGCCGCCGCCTCCCTGTGGAAGGCCGCCTCCGACTCCGGATCGGCGACGCGCAGGACCTTGACGGCATACTCACGACCGTCCCTGACGCCGCGATACACCACTGTGAACGCGCCTCGGCCCAGTTCCTGCTCGATGAGGATTCCAGGAATCGCGCCAGGGAAGATCGACTCGTCATGCGAGGCGATGTCGAACGGCGCCGTGCTCGGGATCGGGTGTCCCGGTCTCGCTGTGTCTCCCCGTGCACGGATCACGCCATGCCATCGTCGCCGATTCGCCACTCCTAAGCCCTACACGGTCGTTGCGCCCGGCCACCATCCGTGATCCGGCCGATCCGCCGCGTCCAGCCGGAGCAGACCCCCAGGGGACCAGGACTGGCCACTGTGGGCCTGGCAGCATCCACCAACCGCGCCCGGGGTCGGTGTCCAGACAGAACAACGCCCCGATCGGACGACCCCTTCCGGAGTAACACAATCGCCGAGGCCGCGGAGAACGAATGCCCGGTCTCCAGAGCTCTCCACCCGGATGTCGCCGTCACTCTCAACGCGACACTGGCGGCGTGACTCCCCGCCCGCCACTGACCGAGGACGATGCGCTCGCCAGGTCACCAGGTACCACTCACGATCGCCCGTGACGGTGAGGTGAAGTCAATCGCTGGGTGGCCGGACATCGCGTCACGCAGGGTGTATGCCACCGCATCGTTGATGATCCCGTGATCCCCGACGCCGGGGTGTGCCGGCCAGTCAGGATCGACGAGGTACCCCGAGATGGCCAGCTGTCTGGTGGTCATGGTCATGGTGGCCGTGCTGTCGCCGTCGGTCGTCCCGGTCTTGCCCGCGAGCGGTTTGCCGACGATGCCGCGCAGGTCTCCGGCCGTCGCCCCGACACACTGCGACGTGGGCGAGCGGTCACCAACGGGACAGCGGGCGGCGTCAATCGCCGCCCGGGCGACGTCCCGGGCGACCGTGCCGTCCTGGCAGCGGGGGTTGCCCGCGTCGACCGGATTGCCGTCGAGGTCGAGGATCGCGACCACCGGAGTCGGCGCGCAGTACCGGCCGTCGGCTGCGAGTGCCGCCCACGCGGTTGCCATATCCAGCGGCGTGCTGGCCGAGACCCCCAGGGTGAACGCGCCCCACTGGTTGGCATTGGCGCGTGCCGCGAGCCGGGCGTCGCTCTCAGATCGAAACGTCAGGCCGAGACGCTGGGCGACCTCGACGACCTTGCCGGCGCCGACTCGTTCCTGCAATGGGACGAAGTAAGTGTTGACCGACCTCCCGAACGCCCCCCACATGGTGTAGGTGCCAGTTTCCTCCCCAGCGTTCCGAGGGCAGTAGAAGTGGGTGCCGGGGCAGGCCGCCGGGCTGCCCGGGTCGACGATGTAGCTGGTCCGCGCGACGTCCTCGGCATCGATCTCGTAGGCCAGCGGGTAGCCGCGTTCGAGCGCAGCGATCATCGTGAAAACCTTGAAGGCCGATCCGGCCTGGAACCCGGGGACGCCAGCGCCGCCAGTGATCAGCGGAAGCGTCGTGCTGGGGTAGCTGCCCGGCTCCCCCGCGGCCCGTCTGGCCCTGTTCGTACTCACGCCATTGCTGCTCTGGTCGTTGCTGAAGATGCGGTTGGTCGCCAGCGCCCTGACCCGGCCGGTCCC
>JAFGOK010000164.1 GCA_016926535.1 Micromonosporaceae bacterium
ATCAACAATGACGACGGAGCGGGCGGGGGAGGCACCTCAACGGCTTCCGCTACTGCCTCCCCGGAGACGGCGAAGCCGTCCCGGGCGACGCCCACCAAGCCCCGCGCCTCCGCCTCCTCTGCGGCAGGCGGCCTCACCGATGTTGGATGTGCCCAGTACATTGGCAAAGACCGACTGTACGTGCAAGGCGCGCTGAACATGAAAGGCTTCACCAACCTCCGCTTCAAAGAAGTTGCCTCAAGCGAAAAAAAGGGCACGGTCATTGACATAACCCCTTGCGAGGCACGCCAGACCGACACGATCACGATTGAGGTGAGCTCGGGAACAGGCGGCAATCAGGGCGGCACCGACCCCAGCCCAGGCGAGGACTGCTCGGACGACCCGCTTGACCCCAACGGCTCCTGCCCATCCAGCAAGCAGTCCTAACCGGATCAGTCATGGGTGTGGCAAGGTGTACGCGATGATCGAAGGACGAGAGACGACATGACCCAGGGCCACCTCCTCGGCGGGAGGTACCAGGTCGGCGAGCTGCTTGGCTACGGCGGCATGGCCGAGGTGCACCGCGGTCGCGATCTGCGCCTCGGCCGAGACGTTGCGATCAAGACGCTGCGTACTGATCTGGCCCGGGACGCGACATTTCAGATGCGCTTCCGGCGGGAGGCGCAGAACGCCGCGGCCCTCAACCACCCCGCCATCGTTGCCGTCTACGACACCGGAGAAGAGCACGGCCAGCACGGCGAGGAACTGCCGTACATCATCATGGAGTACGTCAACGGCAGAACCCTCAAAGAGGTCCTGACCAGCGAGGGGCGGATCATACCCCGCCGCGCGATGGAACTGGTCGCAGACATCTGCTCCGCACTGGACTTCAGCCACCGGCACGGCATTATCCACCGGGACATCAAGCCGGGCAACGTCATGCTGACCCAGGCCGGCCAGGTCAAGGTCATGGATTTCGGTATCGCGCGGGCGCTCGCCAGCGGGGCGACCACGATGACGCAGACCAGCGCCGTTATCGGCACCGCGCAGTATCTCTCCCCGGAGCAGGCCCGCGGAGAGTCGGTCGACGCGCGGAGTGACGTCTACGCGACCGGCTGTGTCCTGTTCGAGCTGCTCTGCGGGCACCCGCCCTTTGTCGGAGACAACCCGGTGTCCGTCGCTTACCAGCACGTCAGGGAGGATCCGCGTCCCCCGAGCCAGAGCAACCGCGACGTCTCCCCGGACCTCGATGCCATCGTGTTGAAGGCACTGGCGAAGAACCCGCTGAATCGGTACCAGAGCGCTGGCGAGATGCGCGCCGACCTGATGCGCGCGGTGTCCGGCCGTCCGGTGACCGCACCTCCGGTGCTCACCGAGGACCAGATGACCGCGATGATCACGCCGCAGCAGAGCCGGCAGGCTCGGCCGGCACTTCCCAGCCGGGAGGTCTCGCGAGCCGCCGCGAGGAAGCGGCAGCGCGGCTCGATGGCCGTCGCCGTTGCCCTCAGCCTGCTCGGTGCGCTGGCCGTGACCGCGCTCGGGCTCGGTCTGTACCTGAACAAGAAGGACGCCACCGTCCCTGTCCCCAACATCGTCGGAATGACAGAGCAGGAAGCGATCACGCTTCTCACCAGCAGCAAGCTCAGTGGTGAGCTGCGGGATTCGGTCACGAAGAGCGACTGCACCGTCGGTAAGATCATTGCTCAGGATCCGGATCCACGAGTCGAGGTCCCCGCGGGCCAGAAAATCAGCTATGACCTCTGCGTCGGTCCGAACAAGCAGAAGGTCCCCCGCATGGTCGGGCTGAGCCGGAGCGAGGCGGAGCAAGCGCTCAAGAACGTCAAGCTGGTCGGAAAATTCCAGATGGTCGACAGCCCCGAGAAGGAAGACACCGTCACCGACATCAACCCTCCGGCAGGGACCGAGGTCCAGGAGGGCGACACCGTCACCGTCAAAATCTCGAAGGGCAACCAGAAGCCCCTCCCCGATGTCAGGGGCCAGACCCCGGAGGACGCCAAGGCGACCCTGAGGGGCGCAGGCTTCACTGGCACCATCGATCCGCAGTACCGGCAGACCGACGATCCGAGCGAGTACGGCATGGTGGTCGGCATGGATCCCGATCCCAACAAGGTGATCGCATCCAACTCGAAAATCACGATCATCATCGGCAAGGCGCCAGCGACCGAGTCGCCCTCCCCGTCGGCCTCGCCCTCCATACCGGAAACCGGCTGAGGACCAGACGGGGGTCTTCAGCGGCGCACAGTGATGCTGTGCTGCGCCTCAGCGGCGCAGCGCCTCGGCGAGTTCCAGGCCGCGCCGGTAGCCGCAGACCGCGAGCCAGTTGGCCAGCATGAGGTGCCCGCCCTGGGTCAGCACGGACTCCGGGTGGAACTGCACCCCCTCAATCGGCAGTTCCCGATGTCGCATGGCCATGACAATGCCGTTCTCGGTGCGCCCGGTCACCTCGAGCTCTGGAGGAATCGTTGATTCCAGAACGGCCAGCGAGTGGTATCGGGTGGCTGTGAACGGACTCGGCAGCCCGGAAAGCACCCCGACCCCGGAGTGGATGACCTCGGAGGTCTTGCCGTGCAGCAGTTCGGGGGCTCGCGCCACTGTCGCCCCGAACGCCGCGCCGATCGCCTGGTGGCCGAGGCAGACCCCGAAGATCGGCACCTGACCGGCATAGCGTTTGACCACCCCGAGACAGATGCCCGCCCGGTCGGGCGTGCCGGGGCCGGGGGAGAGCAGCACCCCGTCGGGTTCCAGCGTTGCGACGTCCTCGACTGAGATCTCGTCGTTCCTGCGCACGTCACACGTGACGTCGAGTTGGCCGAGATACTGCACGAGGTTGTAGACAAATGAGTCATAGTTGTCAATGACGAGGACACGCACAGGCACTCACCCGTTCTGACGTGACGTTGCCGGAGACGCCGATCGGCCGCTGGCCTCAGGGCTCGCCTCCTCGTCCACCGCTTCTTGCGAGGTGGAGACGTCCCCCCCGCCCTCGTCGATCTGGCCATCGTTGAAAGGCATCTTCGGCTCGATGACCGGAAACACCACGAACCACAGCAGTATCCCGATACTTGCCACGATCAGTAACGATCCCGCGATCTTCCCGCGGAGACCGAACGGCAGGTGGCGCCAGACCCAGGCGTACATCTCAGATCTTCACCCCCGCCGGTGGTCCAGCGTCGTGCGCCTGGCGCCCCGCGAGCGCCCCATGCACGACCAGCCGCTGGTAGTTCTGCGTCTTCGGATTGCAGGTCGTCAGAGTGACCATGGCCTGAGTCGCTTTGACTCCGGGCTTGTTCGGGACCGGCGCGATCACTGAAACCGCCTTCGGCGAGACCACATGGGACTGCGTGACTTTGTATGTGAACCAGGCCTCCCTGGTCTCAACCACGATCAAATCGCCGGATTTCAGCTTGTCCAGATCCCAGAAGATCTTCAAGGTCCTGTGCCCGGCGATGGAGAAGTTCCCGACCTGGCCCGGCAGAACGGTCGTCGGGTAGTGCCCCGGGGCGTACCTGATATCTGCGGGTTTGACGCCTTCTACCACTGTCCACGGATCCTGCCTCATCCGCGGGATGTACAACCTCGCGATCGCTTTCCCCTCGATCGGAGGCCCCGCTGATGCGGAAGCAGAGGCAGAGGCACTGGGCTGTGGACTCCATGCCTGGTTGAGCTGGTCGTTCAAATCGTCCTGGTACGCCGACACCGCAGCCCCGACGCCCCATACCTCGTACGCAGCGAACAGAAGCACGATCATCCCAAATGTGATCATGAACTCGCCGGTCGTTCGAGTCGTAGTGCGCAGGACGGTCCAGATGGTCCGTCGGGTCATGTGCGAGTACACGCTCCGGTACCCCTCCTCGGTCCGAACGGGACGCAGTGGCACGACCAGCTCGCCGTTTGGCGCGACGGTCGGCTGGTCTGCCCCTTCGGAGGTCTCGGAATCCGCCAAGTCGCCGGTGCCCGGACTGCCGGGACTCCCAGCATTGCCGCTGGCACCATGTCGGGGGGTGTGCCTGCGAGA
>JAFGOK010000727.1 GCA_016926535.1 Micromonosporaceae bacterium
ACTTCGTTCTTGCGCCCTAGTAGCTCAGGGGATAGAGCAACGGTTTCCTAAACCGTGTGTCGCAGGTTCGATTCCTGCCTGGGGCACTTTTTCTGCCAGCGAAAACGCTGCTTGACCAGCGAAGATAGCCGGTCACGAAGATCCACGGTAGACGCGAGGTATGCAGCGGCATGCCACCAGAAGCAGGCGTCTGTAGCCAGTTGCGGAAAATGCGTGGAATGATCTTGGCAATGTTTCCGCAGGTCATCACCGGCATGACGAAGGGTTCCGCGTCCCGGCGGAACCCCTGGAATGATCGTCATCGTCATTGATCGCCGAGGGCATGCTCGATGCTCTGGTTGATCGCCTCGCTCTGCCCGTCGAGGCACTTCGCGTACACCTTCAGCAGCACATCGACCGAATGACCAGCACGCTGGGCAACTTCGGTGGCCGGAACGCCCAGATTCAGCCAGAACGAGACGGCAGCATGCCGCAGGTCATACGGCCGTCCGGCCATCGGAGACGCGACCCGATCCGGAGTCAGTGCCAGCGTGCGCGCCTGCTCCCACACCCGGGAGTACGTCGACGCGGCCACGACGTTGCCGCGTTCACTCCGGAACAGTCGCCCATCGCTGGCCAACCCGAACCGCTCGATGTGCTCCGACAGGATGCCCACCAGCTCCGGCGGGATCGGGACGATCCTGGCCTCGGTGTCGCCGCGATGCTTCAAACCCCGCTCGTCGTGCAGCTGCCCGCTGTCGGTGTACCGCTTGCCCGACGTCGGGCAGCTGCGCTCCAGGACCAGGCGCCCCCACCCCGATGCCGGCAGGTGACAGTCGTCCCCACGCAGGCCCAGCGTCTCAGCCGGCCGCAGCGCCGCGAAATACATGCAGGCGAAGAAGGCGTACAGCCGTTCGCCACGCCGGCCGTGCTTGCCCCGCTCTCCAACGTAGGTCACAGCGGTCAACAGTTCCCGCGCCTGGCGAGGGTTGACGACCACCCGACGATCGATCTGAGAAGCGATCTTCTGCCGACGCGACGAGCGAACCCGCAGCCTGTCCACCGGATTGAAGTCCAGCAACTCACGCTCGATGGCGAATTGCAGCGCGTTGTAGAACACCGACCGGCGACGACGGACCATGGTCGCCGCAGCCGGCCGGCCGTTGGCCCGGCACTCCAGCGCTTCGAGCCCCAACCGGATCACACCGCTATCCACCAGCGCCGACACCGGCAGTGACGCCCGCGCCAGCCAGGCCAGAGCGGCAGCGACGTCGGCCGGCCGGTCGAGTCCCCGATCCCGTGGCGAGAGCACGAAATCCCGCAACGAGCGGCGAAGCAGGTCAACCGACGGCTGCGCCGACAGTTGCCGAACGAGGACCGGCGTCACGATCGCCAGCGCTTCGACGATGCTGCTCCGCGACGTCGCGGCGGCCCCAGGCCACTTCATCGACACGTAGTCCTGCGCGAACTCGTACCAGGTCACCACCTGCTCAGCAGGCACCATCGAGACCGGCAAGCCGGACTCGACGTCGAACTCCTCACCACGGTTGATCGCCTGCATGAGATCCGAGCGGTGCTTGTCGGCTTGCGCCCGCTTGGCGAAGGTCTGCGACTTCGGCTGGCCAGCGACGATCCACCGGGTGGTGTACGACTTCTTCCGCTCGCTCAGGACATTGACCTTGATGCCCCAGACCCGGACGTCACGGGACTTCACGCTGCCTCCCGACGCTGTTCGAGCCAGCAGTGAAAGTCGCTACGCCAGATCCGAAGCTCTCCGTTCGGAAGCCGGATACAGGCCGGACCGATCCCGAGTTCCCGCCAGCGGTAGAAGGTTCGCCGGGACAACGGCTTGAGTGCCGTCAGGATGTCGGAGACGGTCAGCAGTTCGTCAGACATGCGGTTCCTCCTCTTCGCCGATGGCGGGATCGACTGTCGGGACTCCGATCGATGACGCTGGCTCGGCCAGTTGCCGAAGTGCGGTGTTGCGTTCGGCGCCCCATTGGATCCGTTGGGAGATGGCGCGCAGGAGGCGGTGTCCGAGGGGCGCGAGGTCCGGATCGTCGTGTCGGGCGAATTCCCAGGCGACCTCCGGGGTTGTATTGCTGGTGGCTTCGCTGGTTTCGGGGTTGTCGCCCTGGTCGTCGTTGCCGTTGGTTGCACCTGGTGGGGCGTGTTCGTGGTCGATGCTGATGCCGAGGAGTGCTCGGACCCAGGCTTTGGCATCGTATTTGTGGTCTTTGAGGGTTTTGCCGGACCAGTTGCGAGAGACGAGGATGCGCCGTCCGCCGATGCCGAGGGTGGCTTGCTGGTGGACGCGTCCCTTGCAGTGGCCGGGGTGGAGCCTGCGGTGGGCCTTGCTGGGTTGGATGCCGTACAGCAGCCAGTTGGCGCACCGGTCGGAGCAGGGGGTGATGCGCAGTTGCTTCCACAGTCGGGTGAGGTGATCCCGTTGGGGCTGGGTGCCGATCTCGTGGCAGTCGGCGGCGGCTTTGGTGACGTACTTGGTGATGTAGCCGATGGTCCGGTCGACGTCCCGGGTGTCGGGGGTGACGCCTTTGGCTTTGACCTGGGGTCCGAAGCGGACGACATGGACGGGTTCGGCGTTCTCGTCGGCGTCGATGGTGTCCAGGGCTTGCGCCCAGGTGGGCAGCGGTTGCCGGGTGTCAGGATCCACCCAGGTTGAGGCGGCCTCGTCCCAGATCGGGGGATGCTCCGGGGTGAACCGGGGTTGGTCGACCTCTGGCCACCAGACCTGGTGATAGGTGGCTGCGGCGACCTGTTCGAGCAGGCTGCGGGGGATGGTGCCCCGGATGGCGAAGTGGGCGTGGGGGGCCAGGCGGCGTTGGGGTTCGACACACCCGGCGTACTGGACGTTCCAGCCGACCGCGCGGCGCAGGTTCTGCCAGAACCGGTCGAGCAGGCGGGGGAAGTGGACGGCGTCCCAGGCAGCCCGCCGGTAGTCGTAGCTGTCGGGGTCGATGGGGCAGCCCAGGAGCAGATCGTGATTGGGGTGCACGCGTTTGCAGGTGCACGGCATCGGTGTGCCGTTGCTCGATCGGCGTTGGCCGTGGACGGGTCCGTAGGTGTCGAGGGTGAGGGTCAGCCACATGGACGGGCGGTGCTCGCGGCCGTCCTGCCCGATGTAGACCCGCCCGATCGTGCGCGGGGAGACCCGCTGTCGGGGAAGGTCCGGGGCGTCCTGACGGCGCCGGGTGGAGCGCACCCGCCGTTTGCCCGCCCGATCGTCCGGGTCGTCGTCGCTGTCTTCTGGGGTGTGGGAGGGTGCGACCTGCCCGCGCATCCCGGAGGCGGTGATGTAGCCGTCCACCTCCGCGATGCCTTCATCGAGGTCGGCGACCTGATGCCATTCGCCGTTGGCCAGCGCGCGGGCACGCTCGTACTCGAAGTGCGCGCGCAACTCGACCAGTACCCGCTGTTCGTCGGTGGCGGGGTTCGGCCCGGGGTTGGGTTCGTCCGCCCGGTGCCAGCCCTCGCGGATCTGGACCTGCCGCAGCC
>JAFGOK010000014.1 GCA_016926535.1 Micromonosporaceae bacterium
ACGACGAGCGGCGTCACCGGGCTGCGAGGATGTGGGTGTACCTGTCGGCGGTCGCGGTGTGGGCCGAAGACCACCATCTGACCAGGCCACTGCTGCGCCGCTCTCCTCCGGAGATGACCCGCAACACGTTCAGCAGCCCCCTGTGGCTCGCCCGGGCTGTTGAGCAGGTCACCGCCCATCCCTCCACCCAGTGGATCGCGCATCCCGACTACAACCCGGACCTGTACACCGGGGCGCCGAGCCCGCACGCGGCGGCGCGACTGATCGACTGGTGGGCGACCGTGGCGCCACCCATGGCCTACGACACCACCGACGCCCAGCCGGCCTCGATCACCGGATGGGTCATCGGCGACCTGCTCCAACTGCTGTCGCCGGACCGGCGCACCCGCAACGCCTTGGTTCAGACCCCGTACTGGGTCGTCGATTTCATCCTCGACCAGACCCTGGTGCCGGCGGCGGTCGAGTTCCGCGATCAGCCGCTGCTGACCGTGATCGACCCGTGCTGCGGGACCGGGCACTTCCTCATCCGCGCTGTTGACGCCCTGTGGCAGTGGTACACCGCCGGAGCCCTGCACCCCCGCCAGGTCACCAGCCAACCGGCCGCCACCGGAGGACGGATCTGGACGCCGGCCGAGGCGATCCGCCGGGTGAGGGTGTCGGCCGATGGGGTGGACATCGACCCCCTGACCGCCGCCGTCGCCCGATTCCGGCTGACCATCTACCTCGGACATCTCATGGCCGGGGCCGGACTGCTGCCGAAACCGTTGCGCCTTCATCAGATCCCCGCCTGGGTGGCGCCCCGGATCGGCGTCGGCGACAGCCTGCTGTTCAACAAGACCACTGACGCCGAGTACGCCCAGCTGCACCCGCACCTGGCGCGGCTGCCCGGCGCCGCCTACGGCCTCGCCGACATCCACGGCCTCCTCGGCGAGGGCGGCAGCCCATGAGCGGCACCGCCATCCCGCGCCGCCATGGTCGTGGCGGCCAGGTGGTTCGTCTCGCTCCGGGGCAGTTACGGGCCCGGGCGCTGGAGCACCTGCGCCGGTACCCCGGCCTGGACTTCAGCCCCACCGACCTGGCCAGAGCCATCGGCCGGCCCGGATCGCGTGGCGCGGTCATCAACGCCTGCCGGCACCTGACCGCCCATGGCCAGGCCGTACGCAGCCAGGACCGACCCCAGCGCTACCGCAGCGCCCCACCCGCCCCATCCACGTCTTCAACCTTTTGAAGGGAGCCACCTCACCATGGACGACCTCACCACGACCCGATGGTCGATCACGTCTCCAGCCGACCTGCTGGTGGCCGTTCCGTACCTGCTCGGCTTCCACCCCGACGACGGCGACGCCGTCTGGATCGCCTACCGCGACCAGCAACTGCGGTGGATGGGCGGCACCGGCCTGCCCGACCCCGGCACCGACCCCACCGAGATCCGTACTGTCGTGACCGCCATCCTCGCCACGTTCGCCCAGATGCACGCCACCAGCATGATGATGGTCGGCTACGGCCGATCTGAGCAGGTCACCCCGCTCGCTGACGCCGTCCCTGCGATTGCCGAGCAGACCGGAATCACCATCGGCGACCTGCTGCGCGTCACCGGCAACCGCTACTTCTCCTACCAGTGCACCAATCCGGCCTGCTGCCCACCAGAAGGCAAGGTTCTCGACCCCACCGGCAACGTGATCGCGGCCCAAGCCACCCTCGGCGGATACGTCGCCCTCCCCAACCGGCAGCAGTACCTCGACCAGGTCGCCCCCATCATCGGCGCCGCCCGGCAGGCCATGGCCCAGGCCACCGTCCGAGCCCGCAGCCGCCTGACGCGCGTGCTGGACACCTGGCGAGCAACCCCGACCGACACGGTGATCACCAACCTCGGGCAGCGCGCCATCGACGCGGCACTCGCCGACCCACGCCGGTGGCCGCTGCCCGACGACGAAGCCGCCTGGCTGATTTTGCTCCTCACACACGACGGCGTCCGCGACCTGGCCTGGATCCGCAGCGGCGGGCACCCCGAGCACCTGGCCCTGTGGCTGGACCTGACCCGCCGGGCCGAAGCCGACCTGCTCGGCAACACCGCCGGGATCTGCGCCCTGAGCGCCTTCGAACAGGGCAAGGACAGCCTCGGCCACGCCGCCCTCGACCGGATCATCCACGACAACCCCGCCCACCCCCTGGCCACGGTAGCCACGACCGGCATCGACGACCTGCTCATCGACGTCGCCCCCCCAGGGCTGACCCCCGAGCACCGACGCACCGGTGCCGCGACCCCGCCGCCGTCGACACCTGTTCCCCTACTGCCACCGCCCGCATCGCGGAGCGCAACCGGCGCGACGCGGGCGGTGGCATGCGCATGTCGCCGCTGACAAGGAGGTACTGGCCGTGCCCACCATCTGTGACCTGCTGGAACTGTCCACCGCGCACCTACCATCGCAGCTCGCCGACCACTTGAGCAGCATCCCCGGCGTCCACGCCTGCGCATGCGTCTACGGATGGCTCATGTGGATCCCCGACCCCAGCGACGAACCCGACCCCACCCCCGACGACGACGTCCTGGCCGCCATCCAACGCTACGCCCAAGCCCTCGGCTGCGCGTTCGTCCTGTTCGACCGGGACGTGGAGATCACCGACGACCTGCCCCACTGGGACTGGTGACCCGCACCGCTTCACGGTGACCCCCGGTCCGGCACCCGACGGCCGGCCATCGGCGCACCACCGTCCATGGCAGGTCCCCGCAGCCACCACGTCGACACCACCGTCTGCGAACAACCCACTGGTGTCGACGCCCCACCCCGGGGCGGCCGGCACCAGGGGGTCGCCCAACCCAAGGAGGTGCCTTGCCCATGCGAGGTTCCCCACTGACCCAGATCGGCGCCGGACTGCTCCTGGCCGGCGTCGCCCT
>JAFGOK010000728.1 GCA_016926535.1 Micromonosporaceae bacterium
ACCCATGCCGACCGGGTTCGAACGAAACGATCAGGACTGAATCGCGATGTCGAAGTCGACCAGAGACTCCGGCGTCATGCCCGGCTTGACCAGCTCCGCACCCTGGAGCGTCGCGATCGCCCGGGCGACCCGAGCCTTGTCCAGGGTCCCGATGGCGTCGCCAGTGCCGACGTACGGAGTCATCAGCGTGAGCTCACCGATGGCCGCGGTGACGTCAGCTGCGGGCTGCGCCTTCTTCAGGATCTCGGCGGCCTCCTCGGGGTGCTCGATGGCGTACTTCAGGCCCTTGAGCATCGCGTCGCGGAAGCGCTTCGCCAGCTCAGGATTCTCATCGGCCATCTTCGTCGTGGTCACGATGCCGTTGCCGTAGAGGTCGCTCAGGTAGGTGTTGTACGGCATGATGACCGTCTTCTTCCCACCGCACGCCTTCTCGATGCCCTTCTGCCCAATCAGGAAGGTGCTCAGGGCCGGGACCTGCCCGCTGCCCAGCGCCGCCCCCAACTGGGTGGTCTGCATGTCGACGAACTGCACCTTGTTGACGTCGATGCCGGCCAGCTTGGCGTAAGCCGGGAAGAGCAACTGGTTGACCGATCCGGTCGCGGCACCGACCTTCTTGCCCTCCAGATCCTTGGGCTGGGTGATCCCGCTGCCCTCAAGAGTGACGATCGACACCAGGTTCTGCTGGTGCACTGCCATGATCGCGCGGAAGTCCGTGTACTCACCCTTGCCCGCGGTGATCCAGCCCCCGACGAGGTCGAGGTTGATGAACTGGGCCTGGTCAGCTGCCAGTGCCTTCAGGTTCTCCCCGGTCGCCTTCCCGAGGTTGATCGTCACGTCGAGGTTGGCTTCCTTGAAGTACCCCTTCTCCTGAGCCACCCAGGCGAAGGAATCCCGGCCGACGGCCCCGAAGGCGGTCAGGTATGTAATCTTGTCAGCGGCCTTGCTGTCGTTGTCCTTATCGTCTCCAGAGCCGGTGCAACCGCTTACCGCGAGGGTCGCGGCAAGCAGCGTCGCCGCCAGTGTGCCCAACCGCCTACTCATGTGTTCACTCCTCGATCACCCATTGTGTTATCACTGCAAATTCCGGGCACCGCAGCAGCGCCCGCCTGGTGTCCCCTGTCTCAGCCGAGCAGTCGCCACCTGCCGTTCCGGGCGACCACCATGGTCAGCGCCTGGGGCATCAGCCCGGAGTGGTTGTTCGGCGCCATCCGGATCGGGCCGCTGAGACCGTCGGTCCTCATGGTCTCCAGCCGATTGCGGACGCTGGTGCGATCGGTTGATCCCGCCTGGTTGACAGCGTCGACCACCAGGCGCACGGCGTCGGCCGCGAACGAGGACGCCCCCTGGTACACGCCGTACCTGGAGGTGTAGTCCTCAAACCACTGCCTCCGCTCAGCCTTCGCCGGGGTCGTCGCGATCACGTCATCGATGGCGAGCGTCGGCACGAAGACCATGGTCGATCCATCAGCGATCGTGGTCGTCTCGGAAAGGAAGAGATCGCCGGCGGCGGCACCGTCGAGGAAAATCTTGCCCTGGTACTTCGCTGCCCGGAGGGCTGTCGCCACGAGCGCCGCCTGGGTCGGGAAGGCCCACACGACGACGGCGTCGGGGTCGGCCCCCACCACGGCGGCAGCCGGAGCGCTGAAGTCAGTTTCATCGGGGTGAAAATCCGCGCTCGCCGCGATAGTGATCCCCGCCTTCGTCGCCGAGGCCGACATCGCCTCGTGGCCGTCCTTGCCATACGCGTCATCCGGAGAGAGCAGGGCGACCGTGCGGACTCCGGAACGGACCAGTTCATTGGTGAGCGCCGCAGCGGTGTCGCGCGCGTTCAAGCCGATTTTGAACATGTACTTGCCGGTCTGGGCCGTCCCGACGACAGGAAGCCCGGGAGCCAGGGCGATCAATGGAACCTTCCGGTCCTCCACCAGCTTCGTGACGGCGGTGGCGCACTCGCCGCAGGCCCCGGTAATGACTGCGGTGACCTCCGGGTCCGCACTGAATCTGGTCACCTGAGTCAACGCGGTCGCGCTCTCGGTGCGATTGTCACTGATTGTCAACCGCAACCGGCGGTTCTTCAGGGAACCGTCACTGTTGACCCGGTCGACCTCGAGTTTGAGCGCCCGTTCGTATGCGACCCCCAAAGCCTGCCCGCTGCCGGTCAGCTCAAGGCTCGCCGCGAGGACGACGTCGGCATCGCTGGCGGCATCACTGCTCGTCGTACAGGCAGCCGTAAGCACAAGCAACAGCAGCGACGCCGCTGTGATGATGCGCTTGCACCGCAATTTCGGCCTCCTCGTCAGACAGCCGCGACCAAACGATGACAGGGTCGCGGCTTTCATAGGGTGTTGGAAACGACGTCACCGTGCGTGCGGGTTCACGTCCGTGCGGCACCATCGTGATCAGCCAATACCTTGCCAACGGCAAGGTGCGCCGGTCAAGCGTCGAACATGTCACGAATCACCGACATCGGACAGGGCCGTCCTGGCTGTATATGCAGTATCGCGGTACTCATTATGGATCATAGATTACTCATTAGTGGAGATCGGATTACTCATCAAACTAACCTTTACGCTGCTCAGCCGCTATTTCGATCGACTTAAATGTGCTAATTTACCCAGACTTGTCGGATATAAGAAATCCTCACCCCCTGGGTTTCTTTCCGGAGCGGCACATGATGGAATGCCGCTATTCATGGCTTGATCCTGTCCTGCGGCCGGCCCACCGGTGGTCGTTCACTGACGGGACCGCGATATCAGTGACCAGAGGGGACGCGGAGACCTTCATGCCCGCATCACGGGTCGTGGGTGGCAGACTGCGCATGCGTCTGCCGAGCCTGGCCAATGTCAGGATCAGGTCGAAACTCGTCCTGATCCTCGTCGTTCCTGTCCTTGCGATCCTCACGCTCACCGCCCTGCGGCTGAGCGACGCAAACGAGCGAGCGACCGACGCCCAACTTGTTGGAGCGCTGACTTCACTATCCGCCGAGGCCTCGAACGTTGCTCATGAGGTGCATCACGAGCGGGTGCTCGCGGTGATGGTGCTCGCAGACTCCAAGATAGACACTCAAGGATTCGCCGGCCAGACCCGGATCACAGACCAGGCGATGGCCCGGTACACGGCCAAACGCAAGGATCTGGAAACGATCCCAGACAACGTCTCGGACCGGCTGGAACGCGTTGACACGCAGTTCGCTTCCCTGACCCAGCTCCGGGAAGCCGTCACGGCCAGGAAAGGCGTCTCCGCCTCAGAGGCGGCCCTGCGATACGGCCTGGTCGTCAACGACCTGGTTGCGTTCAAGGAAACGCTGAGCCAGGTGACCTCGGACCAGGAGATGGCGGATTCCCTCGCGGCGGCCGCGTCCTTCTCCAGGGCCAAGGCGCTCCTGGGCGACGAGCAGGCGATCGTCGTCCCGGCGTTGGTGTCGGGGCCACTCGATGCCCAGCAATACTCGGCCTTCATCGCGACGCTCACCGGTCAGCAGGAGGCCTTCGCCGCGTTCTCACTGTCGGCAGACAGCGAGCAGTCGAAGATCGTGCAGAGGACCGTCGCTGGCGACTCGGTTCAGATGGCCGACGATATCGGTACCGAACTGATGCGCGCGGGAACCGGCCGGCCAAGGCTGACCTCTTCCCAGGCATCCGGCGCCATCGGCGCCGTCACCGATCTGATGCGCTACGCGGAACGGAGCATTGACGACAATCTGATCGCGACGGCAACCGAGATCACCGACGAGGTCAGCCAAGACGTCCTGGTTGAATCGGCCATCATCATTGCCGTCCTGCTGCTGGCCCTCGGTCTTGCACTCGGAACGGCGCGTTCCATGGCTCGGACGTTGCAGCGGCTGCGCAACGGTGCCCTCGCGGTCGCCGACTACGAGCTGGCGAACGCCATCAACAAGCTCAGGGACGCCCAGACGGTTGACGAGCGGACCCCCGATCAGATCGCGGGCGAAGTCACCGATTCCATCGGGATCAATACCAGAGACGAGGTCGGTGAGGTCGCGAAGGCGTTCCACATCGTCCACCGCGAAGCCGTCCGGATCGCCGCCGAGCAGGCAGTGCTGCGGGCCAGCGTTTCCGCGATGTTCCTCAACCTCGCCCGCCGCTCCCAGACCCTCGTCGACCGGATGATCGGTCAGCTGGACAGTATCGAGCGCGGCGAGGAGGACTCGAAGCGGCTGGCACAGCTGTTCAAACTCGACCACCTCGCGACCCGGATGCGCCGCAACGACGAGAACGTCTTGGTCCTCGCCGGCGCGGATTCGACCCCGCCCCGGCGGGAGGACGCACCGCTGTTCGACATCCTCCGGGCGGCGCAGTCCGAGGTCGAGCAGTACGAGCGGATCGAATTCGGGACGATCGACGACGATGTCTCCGTTGCGGCCAGGGCCGTCAATGACGTCGTCCGGCTTCTGGCGGAGTTGCTCGACAACGCGACCAGGTTGTCTCCCCCCTCCGAGTCGGTCACCGTCGAGGCCCGAAGGGTCGGCGACCGGGTCCACCTGCAGATCGAGGACCGTGGGATCGGCATGGATCCGGCCGCGCTCAGCGCGCACAACGCCCGGTTCGCCTCGCCGCCGACGATCGACGTCACAACGTTCCGGATGATGGGCCTCGCCGTGGTCGGGCGGTTGGCATACCGGCACGGCATTGGGGTCCAGCTGCGGGAGAACCCGGGCGGGGGTACGACGGTCGAGCTGATGTTCCCGGCGGACGTCCTCATCCTGCCTCCGGTCTGGGTCCGGCAGGAACCCACGGTGCGTCCGCTGACCGCGACGCCCCAGATGATGCCGCCAGCCATCTCCGCGACACCGCCCAGGCCACTGATCGATCTGCCGACGCCGCATCCTTCCCTGGGCGGGTTGCCGACCCGGGCGGCTTGGAACGGCAACCAGCCGTCG
>JAFGOK010000165.1 GCA_016926535.1 Micromonosporaceae bacterium
ACGCCAGCGCAGGCCAGGACACGATCCCTCGGCTTAACGCAGGGCTCGGCATAATCGGTGTTAAACCGAATTCGGTTTAACACCGACTTCGGCACGGGGTACTCCTCGATGGTGTACCTGCGGGACATGCCCATCCACGAGCTGAAGATCGATCGGAGTTTCGTGACGACGATGCGAACCGACGAGCGGAACCACGCCATCGTCAAGGCAATGGTTGATCTGGCTCACAACCTCACCCTGACGGTCGTCGCGGAGGGGGTGGAGGACGCGGAGACCCTGGGGATCCTCGCGCAGCTGGGGTGCGGACTGGTCCAGGGGTACTACGTCAGCAAGCCGCTGCCCGTCGTGGACCTGGACGTCTGGTTCGACCGCCAGCTCGAGGTCGTACCCAGCGGGTAACCGGGCGACGCTCGTGACATCCGTGCTCTTGACAGGAAGGGTGCCCTGCGTAGGGTGAGTTTGCCCCTCCATGGGTTGCGCGGGGCTGCCAGCCGTATGAGAGCGTCAGGAGCCAATGCCGACAGCCAGCATCAAGGAGGTCGCTCGTCAGGCCGGCGTCTCGATCGGGACTGTGAGCAACGTCCTGAACCATCCCAACATCGTCGCGCCGGCGACCCGCCAGCGGGTTCTCGACGCCATCGAGCAGCTGGGGTATGTCCGCAACGATTCCGCCCGCCAGCTTCGGGCCGGTCGCAGCCGCATGATTGCCATCGTCGTGCTCGACGTCGCCAACCCGTTCTTCACCGATGTCGTGCGGGGGGCGGAGGAGGCCGCGGAGGAGCAGGGTATCGCCGTCATGGTCTGCAACAGCGGTGACAGCGTCTCGCGGGAGCACCGCCATCTTGACCTGCTGGAGGAGCAGCGGGTGCAGGGGGTGCTCATCACGCCGGTGGACGACGGGGGAGAGTCCCGCCTTGAGCGGTTCATGCGGCGGGGGACTCCAGTGGTGTTCGTCGACCGCCAGACCAGCCAGCGGGACCGCTGCTCCGTCGCGGTCGACGACGTGCTCGGTGGGAGGCTGGCCGCGGATCACCTCATCGAGCGAGGCCATCGCCGGATCGCGTTCGTCGGCGGGCCGTCCAGCATCCGGCAGGTCGCCGACAGGCACCGGGGGCTGACCGAGGCACTGGCGGCGCAGCCGCCCGGTCGGGGGCTGAGCCTTCGGGTCGTCGCGACCCCGTGCCTGACGGTCGCCGCCGGGCGGCGAGCGGGGGAGGAGATCGCCGATCTGCCGCTCCGCCAGCGTCCGACGGCGGTATTCTGCGCCAATGATCTTCTGGCGCTCGGGGTGCTTCAGGGCATGACACACCGTGGTCTGGCCGTACCTCGGGATATCGCCATCGTGGGGTATGACGACATCGAGTTCGCGGCGGCGGCCGCCGTGCCGCTGTCCTCGGTCCGTCAGCCACGTGATCAGCTCGGGCGGACCGCGGCCCAACTGCTGCTCGAAGAGATCAACGATGGAGGGAAGCACCAACATCGCCATGTCGTCTTCAAACCACAGCTCATCGTGCGCGGCTCCAGTGGCTACCGAGTGTCTGCCTCATAGTGCTGCCGAGCCGGTCGTCGCGAGGCTCGCCGAGGATCTGCGCCAGCGCCACGTCACCAGTGTCCTGCGGGTGGCCATTGACGGGCCGGACACGGCGGGCAAGACCCGGCTCGCCGACGAGCTCGCCCGGCTGCTGGCCGCCGATCGCCCCGTGCTGCGCGTCAGTGCTGACGGCTTCCACCAGCCGGCGGAGATCCGCGCCAGGAGGGGAGAGCTTTCCGCTGAGGGGTACTACCTCGACGCCTTCGACTACGCCACCATCGTCGGGCAGGTGCTGGAGCCGCTCGGGCCCGGCGGTAGCGGGGAGTACCTGGAGGCGTCGTTCGACCTTGGGGCCAACGAGCCGCTACCGAGGGTGACCCGGACGACCCAGCCGGACGCCGTCCTCCTCTTCGACGGGGTGTTCCTGCTGCGGCCGGAGCTCCGCGCGCATTGGGACCGCACGGTGTACCTGCACATCGATCCGGACGAGGCGCTCCGGCGTGCGCTGGAGCGCGACGTCGAGCGGTTCGGCTCTCCGGAGGTGGTGCGCCGCAGGTACCGCACCCGCTACCTGCCAGCTCAGTCGATGTACCGGATGATCGTGCAACCCCGCGACCGGGCGGACATCGTGCTGGACATGAGCGATCCCGCCAATCCCGGCGTGCTGCGCTGGGGATGACCCGGTACGGCGTACTACGGTAGCTGTCACTGCTGCCGATTCGGGTGTGGAGGGCTCATGGTCAGTTTGGGCGGGCGTTCCAGCGGCCCACCACCGCGTCCAGTGTGGGCACCGGCAGGGCTGGATCTCGATCGGCCGAATGCTGCCCGGGTCTATGACTATTACCTCGGCGGGGCCCACAATTTCGCGGCGGACCGAGCCATGGCGCGGGAGGCCATCGCCGACTGGCCGGACCTCCCGCTGATCATGCAGGCCAACCGGGCGTTCCTGCGTCGAGCTGTGCGGTTCGTCGTTCGGTCCGGGATATCCCAGCTGCTGGATCTCGGTTCTGGCATCCCGACGGTCGGGAACGTCCACGAGGTCGCTGAGGCGGAGAATCAGGACGCCCGGGTCGTCTACGTCGACCGGGATCCGGTGGCCGTGACCCATGGTCAAGCCCTGCTCTCCGGGAACGCCAACGCAACCATCATCCAGTCCGACCTGCGCGATCCGGGGTCGACCCTCGCGCTCGCGACGGCGACCGGGCTGATCGACCTGTCCGAGCCGATCGCGGTGCTGCTTGTGGCGGTGCTGCACTTCGTGCCGGATACCGACGATCCCGCCAGCATCATCGATCGCTATCGCCAGGCGATGGCCCCGGGTAGTTGCCTGGTGATCTGCCATGCCAGCCCGGATCAGCAGCCCAGGCGAGCCGCTACCCACCAGGAGCTGTACTCGCGCACCTCGACCCCGATGACCATGCGGTCGCGGGAGGCGGTGGCTGCCTTGCTGGCAGGGTTCGGGCTGGTCGAGCCAGGACTGGTCCTCATGGCACAGTGGCGTCCGGAGGATGAGAGCGGCCTTCCGCGGAATGCGCAACGCTTCCCGGGATATGCGGCTGTCGCGAGCCGGTTGTAGCCCGGCCGGGGGATCGACCGGACGCCGTTGTCGGCGACACTGGTGAGGTAGCGGGATGGCGTGAGATGGACCATTTCAGAGGGGTGAGACAGGTGGATCTTCCCAGTTGGGCTCCAGGAAGCGTTGATATCAGCCAGCCGAGCGCGGCTCGCGTGTACGACTACATTCTCGGCGGGGCGCACAATTTTGCCGTCGACCGTGCCCTGGGTGACGAAGTGATCCGGACGTCGCCGAACGCGGCGGAGACCATGCGGGTCAACCGGGTTTTCCTTCGGCGGGCGGTGCATTTTCTCGTCGGGCAGCAGGTGACCCAGTTCCTGGATATCGGGTCCGGAGTTCCGACCGTCGGCAACGTCCACGAAATCGCCCAGAAGATGGCGCCGGAGTCCACTGTGGTGTATGTGGACGTCGATCCGGTCGCGGTTGCCCACAGCGAGGCGATTCTGGAGGGCAACGACCGGGCTGGGGTGATCTGCGCCGATCTTCGCGAACCGGACCGCATCCTGGAGGAGACCCGCAGGCTGGGGCTGATCGACTTCGATCGTCCGGTCGCCCTCCTCCTGGCTGGCGTCGTGCACTTCCTGTCCGACGCCGACGGTCCGGGCCGCTCGATCGCCCGGCTGCGGTCGGTGCTGGCCAAGGGGAGCTACCTGCTCATCTCGCACATCACCCTTGACCAGCAGCCTCCGGAGGTCGCAGCGGCCCAGCGCCTCGCGGCTAGGACCTCAACCCCGATGTATCCCAGGACCCAGGACGAGCTCAAGGCGTTTTTCGGGGACCTGAGGCTGGTGGAGCCGGGCCTGGTGTTCATCCCTGCCTGGCGCCCCGACGCCGGGGGGGTCGTCGAGCGTCCAGAGCAGACCGGAGCGTACGCGGGCGTGGGGTACCGCGGTTGACCGATCAGGACGTCTCGTCGGGCATCGGCCAGGGGAGTGATCCACTGGCCGAGACGCTGGCGGGCACCCTGGCGCGGGCGATCGCGGAGGCGGGGTTCGCGCTGATGAGCCTGGCGGAGATCGAGGACCTGACCCGCGGGTGGGTGCCCGAGTTGCTCCACGTCCTGGAGCGGGAGGGCGCGGATCTGGAGCCAGCACGGCGGATCGGAATGGCGCTGGTCGACGCGAACATGACCAATCCGGGAGTCCTGGAGACGGCGCTGGAGGTCCTGCTCGACCACCTGCCAGCCGGCAGGTGGTCGAGCACCGTGCGGGCCGCCGTCGCCGCCGGATACGCCGCTGGCCTGCGCCGAGCGACCCTGGCGGAGCAGGAGCAGATCGCCGGCGCCATCATCATCGCGTACGCCAGGGTCGACCGCATGGCTCGGGAGAGCGAGGCCCGGTTCCGGGCACTGTTCGACGGGTCCGCCGTCGGGATCGGGATCTCCGACCGGACCGGTCGGGTCGTCCAGGTCAATCAGGCCCTGGCAACGTTGCTCGGCTATACGGTCGACGAGATGTGCGGGTTCTGGGTGCCCGAGATGACGCATCCGTCCGATCCCCCGGAGATCTGGGACCAGTACCGGAGGATGATGCTCGGGGAGATCGACCACGTCCGGATGGAGAAGGCCTACTACCGCAAGGACAACGCGGTGGTCTGGGTCGACCTCACCGTGTCGCTGATTCGGGATGACCAGGGGAATCCCCAGTTCGCCGTGGCGATCATGGACGACATGACCGACCGCCACCACCTTCAGGCTACGTTGAGTCATCAGGCCCTGCACGATCCGCTGACCGGGTTGCCCAACCGAAGCCTGTTCGCCGAGCGGATCGCCCAGGTCGTGGCGACAGCGGGCCCCCAGTCGCGGATGGGGGTGTGCTACCTCGACCTTGACGGGTTCAAGCGGATCAACGATACCCTCGGCCACGACACCGGTGACCAGCTCCTGATCACCATCGCGGACCGCCTTGGCCGGTGTGCTGAGGACCGCGGGCATCTTGTGGCGCGGATGGGAGGGGACGAGTTCGTCCTCCTGGTCGAGCGTTCCGCGGGGATGGGGCAGCTGGCGGCGCTGGCTGAGGCGGCGCTGGCCGTGGTCGCCGTCCCGATCAGTGTCGGCCCGCACCGCTTGCGGGTCACCGCGAGCATCGGCGTCGTCGAGTGCCCGGCGATGGGCGCCGATCTCGGAGACATCCTCAAGGCGGCGGACGTGACCCTGTACCGGGCCAAGGCCGCCGGCCGGGGCCGCTGGCTCGCCTATGATCCGGGCACGGTCGCGGAGCTGGTTGCGGGGTACGAACTGTGCGCTGCGCTCCCGGACGCGTTGGAGCGCGGCGAGTTCTCGCTGGTCTACCAGCCGATCGTCGGCCTTTCCGACGGCCGGCCGTGGGGCCTTGAGGCCTTGGTCCGGTGGCATCACCCCAGCCTCGGGCTGCTCACTCCGGACCGGTTCATCGGGCCGGCAGAGGAGACCGGATTCATCGTGCAGCTGGGCCAGCACGTGCTGCGGGAGGCCTGCCGGGAGGCGGCGGCCTGGCGGGAGCGCTTCGCAGGGGGCGAACTCTTCGTCAGCGTCAACCTCGCCGTCGCGCAGGCCCACGAGCCCTCCCTGGTCGACGAGATCAAGCGAACGCTGGTGGAGACTGGGCTGGACCCGTCGCAACTCCAGCTTGAGCTGACCGAGAGCGCTCTGATGAGTACCGCGGGTGCTCCGCTGGAGGCACTGCGTGCCCTGGCCGATCTGGGGGTGCGGGTCGCGATCGACGACTTCGGCACCGGTTACTCAAATCTTGCCTACCTGCGCAGCCTGCCGGTCCATGCGTTGAAGCTGCCGCAGCAACTCGTCGGAGGGCTGCGCGGGCCGGCCGACCGGTCGAAGATCGACGAGCGCATCGTTGATGCGCTGATCCGGCTGGCCCACGCGATCGAGCTGACGGTGACCGCCGAGGGGGTCGAGACGCAGGCCCAGGCGGAGCAGCTCAGCGCGCTGGGGTGTGACAGCGTTCAGGGGTGGCACATCGCCAAGCCGTGCTCCGCCGACCAGCTGGATCGGGTGATTTCGCGGCTCGGCCGGGCGCCGCACCTTCCCGGTCCGCGTGCCGAACCCAAATCATCCTAGGATGACTAACGAGTTGTGACCAGCCACTCCGGGAAAAATGTGTTGAGAGGTCCCGGTCTGTCGAGGCACAGTGGTGGCCTTCGACGACCTCCGGGGGAACTCTCTGATGGGCCTGCTTCGCGATCTCTGGGCGACCTCGCCGGGTCGTACCATGATCGTGATTGGCCTGACAGCCGGGGGCGCTGGCGGCCGGGCAGTCGCCTCGGCGGCGGCCGGGCCGGTGCTGGTCAACCGGTCTGGGGCGCTGTTCTGTGGACTGGCCGTGGCACTGGTGATCGCCGTCCTCAGCGACCTGGCGGTCCGCCTGATCGCCGCCCGGTTGACCGTCGAGTGGTCGGCTGACGTCCGTCGCCGGCTGTGCGCGGTCGCCTTCGGGCAGGACCTGCCGGCCCTGGAAACCACCCCGGTCGGGGAGTTGCTCGACCGGATCGACGGTGACGTCGGCCAGGTCGCCTCGGAGCTGCGAGGCAATGGGGTTCAGATCATCTCCGCCGTCGCAATGGCCGGGCTGTCCGTGGGGACGGCGTTGATCATCTGGTGGCCGGCCGGGCTGGGCATGCTGGTCGTGTCTCTGGGCATGGTCATCGGGCTGAACCGGCTGACCCGCCGGATCGCTCCGGCCAGGATGCGGGAGGAGGAGGCCTGGTCGGACCTTGCCGCGGTTATGGAGGAGTCCATCCACGGCCAGGATGACGTTCGTACCAGCCTGGCCAGGCCGTACGTGCTCCGCCTGTATGCCAGGCAGGCCAGCAGGGTACTTCGCCGTGGGCGAGTGGTTTGGAGCCTCGCCGGGCGGGTCACGGCGATCGCCTCCGGAGGGACCAGGACCGGGATCGCCGCGGCGGTCGGCTGTGGCGTCTGGGCGCTGAGCACCGGCCGGATCGATGGTGCAAGACTGACCTCGGTCTGGTTGCTGGCCCTCGCGTTTGGCGGGACCGTCGAGCACATCAGCCGGACCGTCCCGGAGCTGCAGAACGCCCTCGGCGCCTGGGCCAGGGTCCGCCTGCTGAGCTCCGCCCGGCAGGAACCGGTGGGGGGCAGGGACCCAGCCGACGGTGACCTGATCATCCGTGACCTGACCTTCCACTACGACGCGGGGCCGTCTGAGGAGACTCGACCGGCCGCCCTGCGGGACGTGACGTTGACCTTCGCCCGTGGACGCTCGTATGCCGTGATCGGAAGAACCGGGTCGGGCAAGTCGACCCTGGCGAGGATTCTGACCCGAGCCGTCGACGTGCCCCGGGGCATGGTGTTCCTCGGGGATACGGATCTGGTCGATCTGGATCTTGATGGCCTGCGGCAGTGGGCGGCGATCGTGCCGCAGCGCACCGAGATCCTGGCGGGGACGCTCGCGGAGAACATCACCCTGTTCGACCCGGCGCTGCTGGAAGCGGCGGCGGTCGCCCTGCGTGCCCTCGGCCTGGAGCCGTGGGTCGCCGATCTGCCCGAGGGGATGGACACCCGGCTCGGTGACGGAGGCGTGGTGCTGTCAGCCGGCCAGGAGCAACTGGTCGCCTTCGCAAGGATCCTGGTTCGCGATCCGCGCGTCGTCATTCTCGATGAGGCGACGGCCCGGATGGACCCGGTGACCGAAGCCCGGGTTCAGCAAGCGACCCAGCGCCTGCTGGATGACCGGATCGGCATCGTGATCGCGCACCGGTTGTCCTCGGTACGCCGGTGCGACGAGGTCGTGGTGCTGGCGGACGGGGCGGTGGTCGAGGCCAGGCCGCTGGAGAGGTCAGAACGGTTCGCGATGCTGCTGGCCAGCTGCGGTCTGAAGGCCGCTGGCGCCGAGGCGACCGGTGGCGGCGGGCTGACCGGTGGTGCAGCGCTGACCGGAGCTGGCCCGGTGACGCTGGGGACGGTCACCATGCCGACCCCGGAGAAGACTGACCCGCCCCCGCTGCCCCCTCCTGCTCCGGCCCGCACGTTCCGGGAGATCCTGCGGCTGGCGACCAACGATGCGAGGTTCGGGCTCGGGGCGGTCGGGCTGTTCCTGCTGATTATTCTGTTCAGCCTGGACGGATCGGTGCTGGCCTGGCTATGGGCGGACGTCGTCGACGGTGCCGGCGGGCTGTTCTGGCCTGCGGCCGGAATCGTCGTAGGGCTGTTGTGCACGGTGCCGCTGTTCTACCACACCAGCCGGTGGTTCCCGGAATGGTGGGTCCGGCAGATGCTGCGGATCAACCTTCGGATGGTGTACGGGCAGACCGGGCCTCGCCGGATCAGTGCCCACACCCCGGCGGAAGTCGTCGCGCAGGCCGGCGACGTCGAGCGGGTGGTGCTGCTCGCGGACAACCTGATCGATCAGTTCATCTGCGTCTTCTTGCTGATCAGCATGACCGCCGTCTCGCGGACCGCGGCCCCGGCAGCGTTCTTCGCCGGCACCATCGTGCTGTCCGGGCTGATGGCGGCGGCGTTCGCGCGCAGGCTGGAACGATGCGCTGGCACCACTGTCGCGGCCAGGGCCGCCTTCGCGACCGCGCTGGTCTCCGCACTGTCTGCGGCCAGGACCGTGAAGCTGTCCGGGGCGACTCGGGCGGTGCTTGCGCACCTGGCCCGGCTCGACCGCGAGCGGAGCACGGTGCAGCGCCGGGAGATAGCGGTCCAGGTCTGGGCCCGCTCGGCCCCGGCGGTCGCCAGCGGCCTGCTCCCCATCGCGGTCTGGGCCGTGTACCTCGGCGGAGCGCTCCCCGCCGGAGCGACCATGGTGGCCGTCTCGACCCTTGGCGCGGCACGATGGTTCGCCTGGACCACTGCGTCCCTGGTCTCGCAGCTGCCGTCGGCCCGGGTGTGGACCAGACGGACCGTCGCCATGACCGGGGTGAGCGCCTACACGCGGCCGGTGCCGGGAGTGGACCTGTCTGCGGGCACAGCGCCGGCGCCAGGCCTGTGCCGGCGCCATCCGCTGCGACGGCTGGAACTCGCGGATTTCAGCGCCGTGCACGAGGACGGCACGATCGGGGTCAGCGGCGTCGATCTGACAGTGGATCGCGGGCAGTTGGTGCTGGTGATCGGGCCGATCGGTTCCGGCAAGTCCTCCCTGCTGCGCGCGCTGGCCGGAATTGTCCACCACACCGGAGCGGTGCGGTGGAACGGCGTTCCGGTCACCAGGCCGGAGGTGTTCCTGCGTCCGAACCAGGTCGGATACGTCGCGCAGCTGCCCAGGGTGCTGTCCGGGACGATCGCGGACAACATCCGGCTGGCGCACGACGTGGATCCCGGCAGCGCGGTGTCCGCAGCGCAGCTCGAGCATGATCTGGCCGGCACTGGCGGGGGGCTCGGACTCCTGATCGGTCACAAGGGGACCCGGCTGTCCGGGGGGCAGTTGCAGCGGCTGGCTCTGGCCAGGGCGCTCGCCCGGCGGACCGAGCTGCTGCTGGCCGACGATGTGTCCTCTGCGCTCGACGTCACCACGGAGCTGCGGTTGTGGCAGGCCCTTCGGGAGCATGGCCTGACGGTGGTCGGATCGACCTCGAAACGGGCGGCGCTGGCGCAGGCCGACGCCGTGGTCGTGCTGCTCGGCGGCCGGGCGGTCGCGCGCGGGCGGTGGCAGGACCTCGCCGACCGGTGGGGGCATCTGGCCGGCTGATTCCGGTTAGGACATCTTACCTGTCCCCGTTCCCGGCATGGCCTGTCCCGGTTCCTGGCATGATCAGAGAATGGTGGGATCGGGGTGACGGGCGATGGCCGGAACCGCAAACCGGTGGGGCCGGCGGCGGACGTCCTGCGCGAGGCGCTGGTCGAAGCGCTGATCAGTACCGGGGGGATTCGTACCCCGGCGGTCGCTGCCGCCATGCGCGCCGTGCCGAGACACCGGTTCGTTCCCGGGGCAGGGCTCGCCGAGGCGTACGCCGATGAGGTTGTCGTCGCGAAGATTGGCTCCGATGGTGCGGTGGTCAGCACGGCGTCACAGCCGGGCATGGTCGCCACCATGCTCGAGCAGCTTCGGGTGCGTCCGGGGGACCGGATCCTGGAGATCGGAGCGGGAACCGGCTACAACGCCGCGCTCCTGGCCCACCTGACCGGATCGTCCGGGCAGGTGACGACCATCGACATTGATCCGGACATGGCCAGGCGCGCGCGGAGGGCGCTGGTCGAGACCGGGTACGACCAGGTTCGCGTTGTGACGGGGGACGGAGCGCTCGGGGATGCCAGCCGAGGGCCGTATGACCGGATCATCGTGACCGTCGGGGCATGGGATCTTCCCATGGCCTGGTGGGACCAGCTCCGGTCCGGGGGACGGCTGGTGGTGCCGCTGCGCTGGCGTGGCCAGACCCGGGACCTCGCCTTCCTCCGGGAGGACGACGACCAGGGGCACCGGCTGCGGTCGGACGCCATCGAGCCGTGTGGCTTCATCTCGATGGTTGGCCAGGACGGCGAGCGCACCAGCGTCCTTGACCGGCCTTCCGGCGTCACGGTGACCTGGGACGCTGACCAGCCCATCGATCCCGCTGCCGTTGAGGGCGTGCTCGACCGGCCACGCATGACCCAGTGGTCCGGGGTGACCGTCGGGGCGGCTGAGCCCTTCGACGGGATCTGGCTGCGGCTGGCCGGTGCGGAGCCGGGCGCGTGCCGCCTGACAGCCGGTTTCACCGCTGTGGTGACGGGTCGGTGCGCGCCTGGGGTCCCTGAGCGCGGCCCGGCCATCATCGAGGGCGACTCCCTGGCCTACCTGGCCGTCCGCCGAATGGCGGAGGGTTCCGGTCGGCGCTGGCTGCTCGGTGCGGTTGGCCACGGCCGGTCGGGGGGTGCGCTGGCAGAGCGGTGCTGCGAGCAGATTCGGGCCTGGGATGCCGATCGTGCGAAACATCCAATTATCGTCGCCTATCCTGCCGATATTCCGGATGATCTGTTGCCGGACGGCTACGTTATCAACAAGCCGTCAGCCCGCCTAATGATTATATGGTCGTGATATCGCGATATGGTGGCGTTGTGGTAGTGACATATAGCTTCCGAGGGAGCAGGTCATCGCACGCCGGAGCGACCGGACGAATTTGCCGAACTCCACCGCGTCACTACTCGAAAAAAGGCATACGGGATGTCCGTCAAGCATGACCCACAGTCCACGTATCGGTGGGTGAAGCCAGTTGATCAGAGCAGCGAGGAGGAGGGCGCTCACAGCCAGGGCGGCCACTATCACGACATACCATCCTGGAAGGGTCCTCGCCGATATCACTGCGGCGATCAGGAGGAAGGAACCCATGGTGAAGGCCGTGATCGCCGACCGGCTGCGTGATCCGCAGGTGACCCATAAACGAACGATGTCCCGGATCGGGATACAGCCGTGAATCGTCACGAGCCATTCGTCGGTCATCACAGCATGGCGGGTTTCCCAGAACACCGGCATGTGGTCCACCGTCCTCCACACATAACCCCGGGCCTGGTTCGTGCAATAGTCCTGACAGTGGGCGGCGTATGCGCACCCCTTTCAGTATGGGAGCGCTCCCGAAGATGAGCGATTTATTTCAATGAATCTTAATGTGTTCTAGCGGATCACGACAAGTGATGGTTCTCTGGATATGCCATTGGCCGGTGTGTGATTACTGAACGTAATGGGCGACCGGCGCGTGACGCGCCGGTCGCCGTTTTCCTTCCTCGGGGGAACGAGAATGCCTATGCGGTCATCAGGCTGAAGCCGTAGTACGCGATCGACGCCGCGATCGGGTAGTAGTAGGAGATGCTCTCGCCGGCGCCCGCGATCTTCTCCAGGCACCGGTTGTCGCCGGTCCGGTGGGTGTACCCGCTCGTCACACCCTCGGCGTAGTTGGAGCCGCCGCTGCTGCTGTAGCTCGACCCACCCGAGTCGCCCGGCTCTGCGCAAGCCGAGTGCTGGACCAGACCCTTGACCACGTCGCCGTTGTCGTAGTTGACGGTGACGTCCCTGGCCCGGACGTACCCGCAGGTGACCTGCGTGGTCGTGCCGGACTTGCAGACGGCGGTGCCGATCGGGGAGTCCTTGGAGCCGTTGATGTTGTAGACGGCGTTCGGATCACCGGTGTATGCGAACACCCACGGGCCCTGTTCCCAGTAACCGGTGTTGTCGTTGCGAACCAGCGCGTCGTCGTACTCCGGGTACCAGGACTCGACGAACGGCCCGATCCGGACGCCGCCCTGGACCGCGACGTCGCCCACGTTGCCACAGTGGCCGGCGGTCAGGAAGTGCCCGGACCCGCTGTAGGTGACGTTGAAGCCGACGGAGCAACCGTTGTAGGGGTCGCCGCCGTCCAGGTAGTCGGAGGCCTGTGTCGCGACCGCGTCGGTCTCCTCAATCCGAACCGCGTCGCCGTACTGTGCCAGCGTCGCTGCGAGATCGGCGCGGTAGCCCTGGCGGACGTTGATGACGACCTGGTTGCTCTGGGCGTCGACCCCCCAGGACACGGCGTTGGCCAGCTGCTCGCGCAGGGCTGGGTCGGCCTGTACCGGAGTTGTGGTCACCCTGCGCTCAGCGGTGGTGGTCGAATCCAGCTCTGCCTTGATGGCCTCCAGGGTCCGCATGCTGCGGCCGACGACCCTTGCCTCGGCGCCTGCCGCCGTGACAGTGCCGGCCCGGTCGGCGGCGCTGACCGCGACGACGAGCGTGCCGGCCTTGGCGTCGAACCACGATCCGGCGTAGTCCTCGCCGAGCGCCGTGCTCAGGCGGCTGTCAAGCTGCGCCACTCCCGCCTGCTTCGCGATCAGCCGCTTGACCTCCGCCGGGCTGAGGCCGAGGTCCCGCTGCATGGCAGCCAGCAGGCTGGCCTGGTCTGCCCGTGGACCGGACGTGGCCTGCTCCGCATGCACTGGTGATGTCGTTGCCAGACCGAGTGCGAGAATGGCGGCGGCGATCACTCCGCCCTGGACTGCTCTTCGTACCCTCACGATCCCTCCAGAATTCCGGTGTGCGCGGGGGGCCCGAAGCCACCCACCTTCGTGTTGGAATCGACCATTGCAGATTGCCGGTGTCGGCGGCGGGGATTCTGAACACCGTCGAACATCGTCGAACGGGCTGATCAGTCCCCTGAGGGGGCCTGATCGGCGCCGGCCGGGGCGTCATGATGGTCGATGGCTGCCAGGCGGGAGGCAAGCTCCGTCGCTTCCGGGCTGCCGAGCGCTTCGAAGATCCGCAGCGATCGCTGCCACGCCTGTCTGGCTTCTTCCGGCCGGCCGGCGGCCTCGTGAACCTCGCCCAGGGTCTTCCAGACGACGCCTTGGCCGTGGGTGTTGCCGGCCGTGCGGCAGACGTCAAGGGCCTGGGTGAGATGGCTGATCGCCTCGCCGTGCCGGTGCAGGCCCAGATACGCCTCGCCAAGGTGGATCAGCGTCAGGCCCTCGCCGTACCGATGGTCGATCGCCCGGCAGTGCTCCAGGACGATCAGGAAACCCTCCAGTGCCTGATCGTACTGGCGCAGTCCGAGGTGCGCCTCGCAGCAGTTACCGAGGGCGATCCCCTCGTAGTAGAGGTTGCCGATCCGGCGGAAGATGTCCGTTGCCCGGCGGCTGTAGTCCAGCGCCTCGGCATAGCGTCCGAGCCCCAGGTGGGCGTCACCGAGATTGGACAGGGCCGTGGCCTCGGCCACGGGGCTGTCCAGTTTCCGGCTGAGTTCCAGGGCCTGCTGGAAGTGGTCGATCGCCTCCTGGAAGCGGTGCAGGTCCCGGTAGGCGACAGCGAGGCTGCTGAGCATCCGCGTCTGGCCTGCCAGGTCGGCTGAGCGTCTGGCCGTTGCGAGCCCGGTGGTGCACATGGTCACCCAGTCGCTCCAGTACTTGCGGATGTAGAAGAAGCTCCACAGGCTGGCCGGCAGCTGCCAGGCTGCGGCCGGCAGGTCCGCAGCGGCAGCGATTCCAGGCACGCCGGTCAGGTTGCCCCGCTCGGTCTCACACCAGCTCAGGGCATGGTCGTACGAGGTGAAGGTCACCGGATGGCCTGGCCGTGGTGTGGCGCTGATCCCCGCGGCATCCCGCCCGGGGTGCAGCACGCCATCGGCCGCCGCCGCGGTGTGCAGGTAGAAACCGACCAGTCGTCGCAGAGCCATGCGACGGTCCGAGTGGTGGTCGTCGGCCTCGGTGCGCTCGCGGGCGTAGGCCCGGAGCAGATCGTGGAACCGGTAGCGGTTGTGAGCGACATACTCGATCAGATGCGCGTCGGCGAGGTCCTCGAGTAGCGCCCAGGCTCGGCGGGGGGAGACCTCAGCGATGGCTGCGGCGGCCTCCGTGCTGATTTCCGGGCCGGGATGCAGACCGAGTAGGCGGAACATGCGTGCCTGTTCAGCTGGCAGACTGCGGTAGGACCAGGAGAAAACCGACCGGACGGCGGTGCAGGCGTCAGCTCCGGAGCTGAGCGCGTCCAGCGGCTGAGTCTCCGCGTTGAGTTCCGTGACCAGATCGATGATTCGGCTGGATGGGCGGGCTGCGGCACGCTGGCCGAGGAGCTGTAGGGCGAGTGGAAGCCCGCAGCACAGGGCGACGATTGTCCGGAGAGCTTCCGGCTCCGCGTCGGCTCTGCGCTCACCGAGCAGGCGGCGAAGCAGCAGCGCCGCGTCCTCGGGGGACAACACGTCCAGATCGATCTGGATCGCCCCGACGCTGACCGCCAATCCGATGAGACGCGCCCGGCTCGTGATGAGGACCAGGCAGGAGGGAGTGCCAGGCAGCAGCGGCCGGACCTGCTCCGCGCTGCCGGCGTTGTCGAGGACGATCAGGGTGGTCCGGCCGTCGAGCAGCGAGCGGAACATCGCGGCGCGATCCTCGGTCGTCGGGGGAATCCGGTCGGGAGCCACGTTGAGGGCACGCAGGAAGCTGTCCAGGACCTCGCCAGGGGAGGCCGGGGGCTCTGGATCGTAGCCGCGCAGGTTGACGTACAGCTGGCCATCGGGGAACAGGTGCTTGACCCGATGGGCCCAGACCAGGGCAAGGGTCGTCTTGCCGACCCCCGGGGTTCCGCTCAGCGTCGAGATGGTCGCGGCTGACGGGTCCGTCGCTCCAGCGACATCCAAATAGGACAGTAGACCGTTCAGCTTTGCGAGATCGCCGTCGCGGCCGGTGAAGGTCCGGGGAACCGGGGGCAACTGGTGCGGGATGTAGGACGGCGATCGCTCGGGGACTTCGGCGATCGCGGCCGGCTCGGCGGCAGCGGTGTCGCCTCGGGGACAACCGTCGTCGCGGGCGTCGTCGCGGGCGTCGTCGCGGGCGCCCTCGCGGGGAGCGCCACTGGGCACATCGGAGGCGAGCCGCCTGCGCTCCTCGACGTGGTCACGTGCAGTTGCCAAGATTTTCTGCTCCTGGGCGGTGGCCCCTAGCAGCTGGATGAGGATATCGAAACGGTCGGTCGGTGGCAGAATGGTGCCGACGAAGTATTCTCCGACGATTCCGAGTGACCAACCACAGAGTGACGCCAGTTCGCGGTATGTCAGCGCTCTCCCGCCTCGTTGTCGTGCGTCGCGACGCCGCAGCTGCCGGAGCAGTTGTGCGAGATCCGTCATGCTCTCCGCCCTTGTGGCGTCGGAAACGAGCGTCGATACCTGCTGACGTGAACCACTCATCCATGACCTCCACCTGCCACAGCCTGCGGTTATGGCGAACTATGACCATCGCTCCGGGCTCCTGCGTCCTGAACGAAGAAGTGCTGGTCGACCACAATTCCATATCAGGTCGAGGATGCGATCGAGGTGAATGTCAAACAATTCACAAAACCGCCTTGACCTGAAACTCGTAGAGTTCCCTAATGTGAGATGGAACGCAGTCGGTTTTGTGACACCTCTATTGCGAAGGCTGCGGGGTGGTCTCCTGGACTGGGCCGACAGGAACCTGTTGTGCGACTACTTGATGGTGTTGTGTGCGGATGCCAGGCTGAGGGAATAACCAAGGGGGTGCGATCATGTCAACGACGTCCCAACCCGCACCGGGTGCGATCCCACCGGCGGTATCGCGCCTCATCCGGCGGCGCATGATCCAACTCGCGGTACAGGTCCTGGCGTTCTGCGTGATCCTCTTCCTCGCCGCTGGCACGGTGCGCTGGCCGAACGCCTGGGCCTACGCCGGGCTCTACCTCGCGCTCATCGTCGCCAACGGGCTGTACGTCCTGCCCCGCAACGCGGAGATCGCAGCAGAGCGAAGTCGGTGGCATACAGGGACCTGCCGGTTCGACCGGCTCCTGATGGGCTGGAATGCCCTGGCGTTCCTGGGCATCCTGGTGGTCGCCGGTCTCGATGCCGGGCGGTTCGGCTGGGCGCCGCTCGGCTGGCCGTGGGCGTTGGCTGGCGGGGTGCTCCTGGCGGCCAGCATGGTCCCAGTCGGGGCGGCCATGGCCGTCAACCGTCACCTTGAGACCACCGTCCGGATCCAGCGGGAGCGCGGGCACCAGGTGGTGACCTCGGGGCCGTATCGCTGGGTGCGGCATCCGATGTATGTGGGCATGCTGGTGCAGCTGCCGGCGATGGCCCTGCTCCTCGGATCGGCGTGGGCGCTGGTTCCGGCGCTGGCGTCCATGGTGTTGACCGTGGTCCGCACGGGGCTTGAGGACCGTACGCTCCTGCGTGACCTGCCGGGCTACGCCAGCTATGCACAGGTGACGAGATACCGGCTGGTGCCGGGGATCTGGTGACGTAGCACCAGCGGGCCCAGGGGCACCCCGCTGCGAGGCTACAAGATTTTCGGTAGGCGTTTCAGGATGAGGGCGCTGGCGTCGGATCCCGGCATCGGTCGGGCGAACCAGAACCCCTGACCATAGGCCGTGCCCAGCCGCCGGAGGTGGTCGGAATGGTGCTCGGTCTCGATGCCCTCCGCGATGACCTCAAGCCCGAGATTGCCTCCCATCAGGACGATGGTGCGCACCAGCTCCCCGCTGCGCGGATCGGAACCGAGCCGGGCGATGAACGATCGGTCGATCTTGAGTGCGTCGAGCGGCAACTGGTGGAGGGCCTCTAAAGAGGAGTATCCGGTTCCGAAATCGTCGATGTGGAGCTCGACGCCGCGGTCGTGCAGGGCCTCCAGCGTCTTGCGAGCGAGATCGACGTTGTGCATGATCACGCCCTCGGTGATCTCCAGTGCGAGCTGCTCCGGATGGAGGCCAGAGACGCTCAGGCAGGCGTCGATGTCGTCGACGAGGTCGCCATGCCAGAACTGCCGGTTGGAGACGTTGACGCTCATCCTCAGGTCGCTGTGCTGCCCGGAGTGCGCCCGCCAGCGGCTCAGCTGCATGCAGGATTCCTCCAGGACCCAGCGTCCGATCGGCAGCATGAGCCCACTCTCCTCGGCCACCTGGAGGAACTCCCCGGGCGAGATCAGTCCCTTGACCGGGTGCCGCCACCGGATCAGAGCCTCGAACCCGGACGCCGTGCGGGAACGCAGATCGACGATGGGTTGGTAGTGCACCTCCAGCTCGTTGCGCTCGATGGCTTGCCGCAACTCCGCTTCGGTCTCCAGGCGGCTGACGGCTCTGGCGTGCATGGCGATATCGAAGATCGCGTGCGAGCCCTTCTCGCGGGACTTGGCGGTGTACATCGCGATGTCGGCGTCCCGCAGTACCTCCTCGGGGTCCTCGTACCGGGTACTCCCAAGGGCGATGCCGATGCTCGCCGAGACGACGACCTCCTGCCCCTGGAGCCGGAACGGCCGGCTGAGCGAGGCGTGCAGGCGCCGGGCGACGTCGATCGGGACGCTGAGGTTCGCCAGGTCCTCCAGGAGGACGAGGAACTCGTCCCCGCCGAACCGGGCGGCGGTGTCGACGTCCCGAAGATCGGTTTTGATCCGTTCGGCGACCTGAACGAGGAGGCGATCTCCGGCGGAGTGCCCCAGGCTGTCGTTGACGACCTTGAAGCCGTCCAGATCGAGGAACAGTACCGCGAAGTGGTACCCGGAACGGCGCCTGGTTCGCTTGATGGACTGCCGCAGCCGATCGATGAACAGCGCTCGGTTCGGCAGCCCGGTGAGCTTGTCGTACAGGGCTGCTCTGCGGAGTCGGTCCTCCTGCTGGCGTAACGATCCCAGCATCGCTTCATGATCGAGCGCGACGGCGAGCAGGGCACTGGACTGGCTGATGGTCTCCCGCCCCGCCCGGACGCTGGAGTCGATGGGGCCGACGATGGCCAGGCTGCCCCAGTCGCTGGACCGGGATTTCACCGGAGTGACGAAGATCATGGTCTCGATGGTCCGGTCACCGGCCTCGAGCAGGTTCCGCGAGGGGAATTCGCTGATCGGGATGGCGACCTCCCGGGACTGCGAGCAGGGCTCTCCCCGGATGAAGGTCGAGATCGCGCCGAGGGCAGGGTCGGCGGATCCGGGGGCCTTCGGCTGGGACCACAGCCCCAGGCCCCCGGCGAGGAACTGGGTGCGTGAGAACCACTCCAGATCGCGGGGGTCCTTCTCGTGGCTGCGGAGCAGATCCATGCTGACCACGTACTGGGTCTGCAGAGCGAGCTGGAAGTAGGCGCTGTCGCCGAACTGCCCCCTCGCCCGCGCCTGGGCGATTTTCAGGATGATCTCTCTGATCGGTTGCTCCATGGCCGCACGCGCGCTGGTCGTG
>JAFGOK010000729.1 GCA_016926535.1 Micromonosporaceae bacterium
CGAACCGGCTCCATGAGTTCCAGGACCTGCTCGACCTTTCCCGACATCAGCTGAAGCTGACCGACGATCGCACCGACCTCGTCCGCGTACTTGATCCCTCGAACCTGGGCAAGGTGCAGGCCGACCAGGTACGCGGCGATCAGCTGGGTCAGGAACGCCTTGGTCGAGGCGACTGCGATCTCCGGCCCTCCCCGGGTGTACAGCACGGCGTCCGACTCCCGCGGGATCGTCGACCCGCTGGTGTTGCAGATGGCCAGCACCCTGGCCTTCTGAACCTTGGCGTGGCGCAGTGCCATCAGCGTGTCCATCGTCTCGCCCGACTGCGAGATCGCGACGACGAGGGTCGAGCGATCGAGCACCGGGTCCCGGTACCGGAACTCGCTGGCCAGCTCGACCTCGCACGGAATCCTGGTCCAGTGCTCGATGGCGTACTTCGCGACCAGACCGGCGTGGTATGCCGTACCGCATCCAATGATGAAGATCTTTTCAACGTCCCTGAGGTCCTGGTCCGACAGGCGGACCTCATCGATCAGGACCTCCCCACTCTCGGCCAGCCGACCGAGCAGGGTGTCGGCGATCGCCCTCGGCTGCTCGGCGATCTCCTTGAGCATGAAGTAGTCGTAGCCGCCCTTCTCCGCGGCGGTGGCGTCCCAGTCGATGTGGAAGTGGGTGCCCTCGGCAGGTTCGCCCAGGAAGTCGGTGATGGTGACGCTCTCCGGGGTGATCGTGACGACCTGGTCCTGACCGAGTTCGATCGCCTCCCTGGTGTGCTCGATGAAGGCGGAGACATCGCTGGCAAGGAAGTTCTCCCCGTCGCCGGTCCCGACGACCAGCGGGGAGTTCCGTCTCGCCCCAACGACGACGCCCGGGGTATCCGAATCGACCGCCAGGAGGGTAAACGCGCCCTCCAGTTGCCCGCACACCCGCCGCATCGCCGCAGAGAGCCTCGCGGGCGCGGCGAGGTCCGGGCGCTCCGCTGAGACCGCCGCCAGCGCCGCGCTCAGGAGGTGCGCCGCGCATTCAGTATCGGTGTCGCTCAGGAAGGTGACCCCTCGCTCTTCCAGACCTGCCCGCAGTTTCGCGAAGTTCTCGATGATGCCGTTATGGATCACTGCCACCCGCCCGTCCGCGGATCGGTGCGGGTGGGCGTTCCGGTCATCCGGGCCGCCGTGCGTCGCCCACCTGGTGTGCCCGATCCCGGTCGAGCCCCTGGCCATACTGCCACCCGCAGCGGCCACCCCCGCCCCGGCCGCAGCACCGCTCGACATCGTCTCGCCAGTCGAAACGGGCCCTTCCGGCGACCGCGCCAGCCGCTGAGCCAGCGCCTGCTCCAGGACAGCCAGCTTGCCCGCGCGCTTCTCCGTCAGCAGGCCGTTATCGATGATCGCGACGCCGGCGGAGTCGTAGCCCCGGTACTCCAGCCTCCGCAATCCATCGATCACGATGCCCAGGGCTGATCGCGACCCGACGTATCCCACGATGCCACACATGCGGGGTACCGTAGCAGAGCTCCGCTCAAGCGACATGCTCACAAGGCCGTGTATCACGCACGACACGTGCACATATACCCATACTGGCGACCTCCAGCAGTCTCCGACCATGCCCGTATGAACAGATCCTCACGTGCAGCGACCGCATACGACAACGACGACCGGGCGCCTGGTGGGGCGCGACCGGCCGTCGCTTCGCGAGGAGGTCAGGTGGCTAACGCTTCGAGTACTGCGGGGCCTTGCGTGCCTTCTTGAGGCCGTACTTCTTGCTCTCCTTGGCCCGCGAGTCCCGGGTGAGGAAGCCGGCCTTCTTCAGAGCCGGACGGTTCTCGATGTCCCACTCGCACAGGGCCCTGGCGATAGCCAGCCGCAGGGCGCCGGCCTGGCCGGTGATGCCACCACCGCGAAGGTTACCGAAGACGTCGAACGCCTCTGGCTTGTCGACGGTCACGAACGGCTCACGGATCAGCTGCTGGTGGACCTTGCTGGGGAAGTAGGTCTCAAGCCCCTGCCCGTTGAGCGTGAACTTGCCGGTACCTGGTACCAGTCGAACCCGGACAATGGCCTCCTTGCGTCGGCCAACGGTCTGAATCGGGCGATCTGCCCTGCGAACGCGCCCGGCCGGCGCGGCCTCGGTAGCGACGGGGGCAACGGCCACCGGCGGGGTAAGTGCGCTGTCGGTCACGATGGTTCCTTCGTCCGCGCTCACTGCGCGATCTGCTTAATCTCGAACGGCTTCGGCTGCTGAGCGGCGTGCGGGTGGTCCGGACCGGCATACACCTTCAGCTTCTTGATCAGCTTACGGGCGAGCCGGTTGTGCGGGAGCATTCCCCTGACCGCGAGTTCGACGGCCCGATCGGGATGCTTGGTCAGCATCTCCTCGTAGCCGGTCCGCTTGAGGCCGCCCGGGAACCCGGAGTGCCGGTAAGCGACCTTGGTCTGGCGCTTGTTGCCGGTGAGCGCGATCTTGCTCGCGTTCACGACGATGACGAAATCGCCAGTGTCAACGTGTGGTGCGAACACGGGCTTGTGCTTTCCGCGCAAGAGAGTCGCGGCGTGGGTGGCGAGCCGGCCGAGCACGACGTCTGAGGCGTCGATGACGTGCCACTGACGCTCAATCTCACCCGGCTTCGGGCTGTACGTACGCACAGGTCTACCTTGTCTTCCGGTTTGACGTCGGTGTTGGTGCGCCCGGTGGCGCAGGTCGCCCACCGCAACATCAGGATGTGACATCAGGACATCACGAGATGGGGACGCGAACGCCAAGCGTACCCGATCGCCGAGGACGCTTTGCATAGCACAACAGCCCCGTACGATACCGGCGACCTCGGCCACGGGTCAAAACGACCCCTCTACCCACTTGTTGATCTTCATGGAATCGAGCGAGTGATCCGCAACACCCGGTACCCCTTCTGGCTGGCGTGCCGCACGACGTTCCAGCCCTGGTCCATCAGACGGTGGTGGAGCGTGTCCCCGCCGAGGTTGCGTGAGACGACCAGCCAGGCGGTCCCGTCTGGCAGCAGCCTCGGCAACCAAGTGTCCAGCAGCTCGTGCAGGGCGGTCTTGCCGATCCGGATTGGCGGGTTCGACCATATCTGCGCGAACCGCGTCTCCGGGGGGACGGCATCCGGAGTCGCCGCCACAACAAGATCATCAACTCCCGCAGCCCTCGCGTTGGCCCGGGCAAGATCGAGGGCTCGACGGTTGACATCGATCGCATACACCGTCGATCTCGCCTGGGTCGCGAGGACCACGGCAATGGGTCCATACCCACAACCAAGATCAAGATACGGCGAGTCACTGCCCGGCGCTGGAAGGGCAGCCTTGCGCAGCAGCACGGCCGTGCCTGGATCAAGGCGATCGGCCGAGAACACCCCCCGCGCGGCCACCAGCCGGTACGTCCGCCCGGCAAGGTCGAAGGCAATCGGCCTCCGCTCCTCCGGGGTCGCCGGTTCGGCGACGAAATAGTGATCGGTAGTCACGCTACGCATTCTCTCTCTTCGGTCGGAGCGAGGCCCCCGAGCCACTGATGGGCCGCAGCGGCTGACGTCCGATACCCTGTGCCACATGACCCACGGGAACGAGCCACGCCGGCGACGCCGGCAGGACTCCTCCCGGCATCCCGAGCCAGTCGACGCAGAGGCCGATGACTGGCTCGCCGGATACCGGCCATCCGACGATGAACGGCCGAACTGGTCGTTCCGCGCCGCAGTAGAGGAGGCTCCACCGCGAGACGAGCCCTCGTCCCGCCCTGACGCACGCTCGCCCCGGCCTGAGCAGCCACCGCGGACCCCGCGCCGGGCCAGGGAAGGGGAGGAAGCGCCACCGCAACCGTCACGCCGGGCCAGGGACACGTCGTCCCCGC
>JAFGOK010000015.1 GCA_016926535.1 Micromonosporaceae bacterium
CTCTTCGCCGATATAGACATCCATGTGCCGCTGTCCCCCGAGCCCTGGGGTGAATTCATCGGTGATGGCCCACTGGGCAGCTTTCATGCGATCGCAGACCCTGCCTGCTATGGCCGTTCCGTCCTCATCCCGCCCGCAGTCGATGATGACGATGGTTGTTCCTTGGCGAAGCACGTCGGGGTCGGCCGCTGCCGATTCGAATGGCCGCAGGGGCCGACCGGCCGCGTCTCTTGGCTCGTCGTCGAGCCAGAATCCCACGTCATGTGACCAGTTGAGATATTTCCCGCTGCTCGTTCGCCCGGTGCCCTCTGCCCGTACCGCCGTGACGAATGTGGTGGGGTATCTTCCCAGCCGATCGTTTCCGTGAGAGCACGATAGTTGCATACATCCAGTGACATTGATCGATGCATCGTGGTGAAATTGTTCGACTGCGGTGTAGTACACCGTCACTGTCCAGTTTGTCATTGTTGTCGTCGAGGGGATGGGCCGTTCGCTGGCCAGGTGGCTCGTTTCTGAGTCCGTCTCCGGGGACGGTGTGGCCGGCTGGCGGCTGCGGTCCGCGCCGGCCGAGGCGCTGGGGAGGGCATGTTCCGTGTCCGATTCGTGGTTCGCTGTTGCCACGACGAGCGAGAGCATTGCGACCAGCATGACGGTCACGGCGGCAGCGGCCACCATGACGCGGCGTGTCCGGAACGAGCGAGGTAGGCGCACAGCGCGAACTCCAATACGGCCGATCGGCGGCCCATGTCAACGCTATCGGTCTGGGCCACTGTTGTATGAGAGGCTTGCTCAGGTTGGCGTCGTTCCGGTCGATCTGGTTCGCGTCACCGCGACCCTGTGCGGAAGGACGCCTCGTATGGCCCGCGTGTTACTCGTCGAAGAAGACCCCGACATCCGCGAGATGACGGCGTTGCGCCTGCAGGTGGACGGCCATCATGTGATTGCGGTTGGCGATGTCGGGTCCGCGCTTGAGGCGGCCTCCACCAGTATGGCAAGCGGGTCTGCCTTCGACGTCGCGGTACTCGATGTCGAAGCCCCTGGTATCGACGATATGGCGTTGCTGGCGTTGTCACGCGTCTCTGGTGCGGCGGCCAATTTGCCGGTTGTGTTCTACACCGGCAGCCCAGGTGCAGCGGCCCTGCACGGCCTGTCCTTGGCGGATCTGGCACTGACAACGGGGCATCCGCTCACCCGCCTGCTGGCAGCGATCGAGTCACTGTCGCCAGCAGGTGCCGACGACCTCGCCTAGGACCCGCTGGGGTCCCTGACGATCGAACATCATCACGGTGTCGAGGCGTGTTCTGTGGCGCTTTCATGATGCTGCTCTGCGCAAATGGCGCCATGCCATCGCCGTAGATCACTCTTTGGGGTGACACCCTGAAGTGTTCTCATATCCTGCTAGATGCTATATATAACGATATAAAATATCAGTACCTTTGTGCAAATGATGATACATCGATCAGCGATCGACTGATGGTCGTGTCCTCGGGATCCTCCGAGATGGCGACGTTCGGTTGTTCGCGATCTCGACCAGACGCTCGGCGAGTGCCTCGACGGGGAGTCGCAGGGTGGAAGACGCCTGGCGAAGGGCCTCCAACCCGTGCTCTGGAGAGCAACCCCGCTGCGCCATGACGATCCCGACCGCCGTGTTGACCGTGTCTCCGGTGTCGGGCGGGGGAGCCTGGCGCCGGATCCATGTGGTGCCCTGACCGCGTTCGCGCACTCCGGCGAGCAGAAGGCCGGCCTGTTCGGCGAGCAGCATCATCGTCAGCTCGACATCTGGCCCAAACCGGTCAGGTGCGCCGGCGTAGAGGCTCAACGCGCCGATGACGTCGCCGTCCACGTCGATTGGCGCCGCGAGCGCGCCACGAATCCCGTTGTCCGCAGCCCAGGCCGTCCAGCCGGGCCAGCGGGTCTCCCGAGCGAGATCCTGGGAGACCGTGACCTCATGCAGCCCGATGGCGGTCATGCAGGGGCCGTGACCGGTCTCATACTGGACCTTCGACAGCAACTCCGGCAGACCCGGGGAGGAGGCAGCCGAACTCGGACCGTGTCGTCCGACCACGGTGACATCGCAGAACGATGGCCCGTCCAGCAGCCTGGCCGTCGTACCGGTCAGCGTTTCCAGCGCGTCATCCAGGCTGTCACTGAAGATCAGTTGTGTGGTCAGTTTCCGAAGGACCGACACGATCTCAACGACATGCAGGTCCGCACCCATCCGCGTTCCTTCCTTTCGCCGCCCGTCGTGAGTGTCCCGTTGGAGAAGCCTCAACCATTGGCGAGGTGTGGGTACGGCGGACGCGGGCGGTTCACCCCTCAGAGGTCGTTGTTGCAGCCCCCCAGGTGAGTGCCAGGATCGCAGTGACATCTTGGTCGGAGACGGGTGTGGCGTCCCGGTACCACAGTCCAAGAGCGTGGAGTTCCCGCGGGCTTTCCAGGTGGATGATCTGGTCGGCCTCGGTACTGAGCCAGTCTGCTGACTCAGCGGCACAGACGGGGGCCGCGTACACGATGGTCGCTGGCGATTGAGCGCGAATGGCCCGGACAGCGGCACGAGCGACAACGCTCGGGGTCAACCCGTCATCGGCGAGGACGACGGTGCGGTCGGCGATCCGGGGGACCGGCCGCTCGCCGCGGTACCTGGCACGCTGCCGCCGCACCTCCTGCCGTTCCTTGCGCACCTCCGTGGCCATGGAGGACGTCTGGGCGTTCGCTCCGGCCAGCGCCCCGTGATCGAACACGGCGGGTCCCTCATCGGCGATCGCGCCGACCTTCCAGCAAGGTCGCCATGGCAGACCGACCTTTCTGGCGACGACGACGTCGAGATCCGCGTCCAGAGCCAGGGCGATCTCGCTGGCCACGACGACTCCGCCGCGGGGCAACCCGAGGACGAGCGGGCGCTCTGGCATCGGTGGCAGCAGCCGTTTGGCGACGGCGGCGCTGAGCGCCTGCCCTGCCTCGATCCGGTTGGCGAAGCGCTGCCTGTCTGTGGGCCATTGGATGGTTCTCAGCGGCGGAGTGCGTCGTTGGGCCAGGTCCGACGGGCGCTGACCATCGAGGATCTCGTTGTGCGGCATGCCGGTACCCCCTAACTCGCGAGGGTGGTGGGATAGCTGCTTTCTCTAACGAGGATATCTTCTATTGAGGAAATTCATCACTATACAGTCTTATTGTGAGATATTCCCGTTGGGTGAGGTTCGTTGCCGTGCTGATGGTCGTTGCTGGTTTGTTGCTGCTCTCATACGCCGGACTGGACTGGTGGTGGAGGGTCGACCGGGTCGCGGGCGCTCAAGCCTCACTTGACCGGGTCCTTGCCTCGCAATGGGCCTCAGCCTCGCTCGCTCCGGCGACCCCGACGGCCTCGCTCGCCCAGGCGGCCTCTCAGGCGACCCCTCAGGCGGCCCACGGGGAACCCCTTGCCAGGTTGCACCTGCCCTCCCTGCGGCTGTCGCTGGTCGTCGTGGAGGGAGTTGGCGAGGCTGACCTCCTGCTCGGACCTGGACATCTGCCATCCACCAGCCAGTTTGGCGAAGGCGGCAACGCCGGGATCGCCGGACACCGCTATCCGGGAGTCTTCTGGGATCTGGACCGGGTCAGACCGGGGTCCGCTGCCGTCGTCGAGACTGGCCAGATCTGGCTGGTCTACCGGATTGTCACTGAAAAGATCGTTCTGCCAAAAGACCTCAGCGTCCTGGACCCGCCGCCGGGCGGGGCTCCGCCGATGCTTACTTTGATCACCTGTCATCCGCCATGCTCCACAGCTCGCCGCCTCATCCGGCAAGGCTCCCTGCTCAGGACCTTTCCAAAGAGCCACGGGACACCCAAGGAACTCGGCGGGGACGCCTGATCGACTGCGGGGAGCCGGCGTTTCGACACGGGCGCTATGGGTGCTTCTGGTGTGAAGGCTCAGGTAGTCCGGGGACGTGCCGATCTGAGGCGACGTTGAAGGGAGACCGCGTTGGACGAGCTTGGCGACATCGTTCAGGAGTTCCTCGTAGAAAGCCACGAGAACCTCGATCAGCTCGACCGCGACTTGGTCGCGCTGGAGCAGACACCGGGTTCACGGGCCCTCCTGTCGAGCATCTTCCGGACGATCCACACGATCAAGGGCACTAGCGGCTTCCTCGCGTTCAATCGCCTTGAGCGCGTGACACACGTCGGGGAGTCACTGCTGGCGAGGTTGCGGGATGGCGCGCAGGTCATGACGCCTGAAGCGACCAATGCCCTCTTGCGCATGGTCGACATCGTTCGGACCCTGCTCGCCTCGATTGAGGCGAACGGTGCGGACGGCGGCGGCGATATCGAATCCGTCATTCAGCACGTGCAGAGTTGCATCGAGAATCCCGTTGTCTCGAAGGCCACATCAAAGGAGGCCGCGCTGCCAGAGCCGCAGACTCCAGCTGAGAAGGCAGCCGCGGCGGAGGCGACCCCTCAGGACACGGCTGCGGCGGAGGCGACCCCTCAGGAGACCCCGCCTCCCGGTCCGACCCGGGAGGAAGCTGGCCCGGCGGGGAAACCCGTTCCAGCCCAGCAACGACCAGCCCTGGCAACACAGCCGTCGCCAGATCAGGCAAAGGCGACGGAGGAGGAGACCCAACCACCCGCCACGACGGAGCAGGCGATCATGAAACAGCAGGCAACGGCGGGGACACCGGAGCAGCAACCTGGTGCCGCCAAAGCGGGAGGGGACTCGGCAGCCGAGGAGGCCGCAGCCTTGCGGGCTTCCCAGGAGCACCACTTGGAGGAGTTGTTCGGGATCACCGGCGGACGCCGCAGCGTTGCCGAGAGCTCGATCCGAGTGGACGTCGATTTGCTCGACGCCCTGATGAGGCAGGTCGGGGAGCTTGTGCTGACGCGTAACCAGCTGGTTCGCGCCATCACTGAGACCGCGGACGCGGGCATGACCAGGACCGCTCAGCGGCTCAATCTCATCACCAGTGAGTTGCAGGAAAGCGTCATGAAGACGCGGATGCAGGCGATCGAGCATCTGTGGGCGAAATTGCCCCGCGTCGTCCGTGATCTTTCTGCTGCCTGCGGCAAGCGGGTCAGGCTCGCGATGGAGGGGCGCGAGACCGAACTGGACCGCAGCCTGCTCGAAGCGGTCAAGGATCCGCTGACCCACCTTGTTCGCAATGCCGTTGATCATGGCATTGAGGATCCGGACGTTCGGGTGGCAGCGGGCAAACCGGCCGAAGGCGTGCTGACCCTGCGGGCATACCACGAGGGTGGTCACGTCCTCGTCGAGGTGGCGGACAACGGCGCGGGGATCGATCCGGACGCCGTCGCGGAGGCGGCGATCACGCGTGGTCTCATCACCCGGGATCAGGCTGGTCACATGGATCGGCGGGAGATGCTCAATCTCCTGTTCAAGCCCGGGTTCTCCACCGCGAAGACCGTGACCAAGGTGTCGGGTCGCGGCGTCGGCATGGACGTCGTCAAGACCAACATCGAGCGAATCGGCGGTGCCGTTGACGTCGAGTCAACGGTGGGCGTCGGGACCACCTGGCGGCTGACGATCCCGCTGACGTTGGCGATCATCCAGGCGCTGACCGTCGAGTGCGGCAACCAGCGGTACGTCATTCCGCAGGTCGCCGTGCAGGAGTTGGTCTTCCTGGACGGCCAGAGTGGGCGGGTCATCGAGAACGCCATGGGCGCACCGGTCTACCGGCTCAGGGGCAACCTGTTGCCGCTGGTCCGGCTGGATCAGACCCTCGGGTTGCCCGAGGCGAAGACCAGCGACCGGGACGTGTACGTCGCGGTGCTCCAGGCGGAGGGCCGCAGGTTCGGTTTGGTCGTCGACCGGGTGCTCAACACGGAAGAGGTCGTGGTCAAGCCGCTCACCGCGCGGTTCAAGGACATCGGGGTGTATGCGGGTGCCTGCATCCTCGGCGACGGCAGGGTCGCGCTGATCCTGGACGTCACCTTGCTGGCCCGCCGGTCGCATCTGGCCGCGGGCGGCGGGGAGACGGCGGAAGCGGAGGCCGAGTCCGCGGTGCAGGCATCGGCCAGTGCTGTCGACCGGCTGCTGATCGCTGGCGTTGGCGGGCACCGGGTCGCGATTCCGCTCGACATGGTGACCCGGTTGGAGGAATTCGCCGTCGACAAGATCGAGCGCTCCGGCAGCAGAGAGGTCGTCCAGTACCGGGAGCAGATCCTTCCGGTGGTACGTCTGTCTCACCTGCTGGGGTCGTACGGCGATCTGGAGCAGGTCGATCCCGTGCCGGTGGTCGTGTACACGGAACGCGGCCGGAGCGTCGCGCTCGCTGTGGACAACATCCTCGACATCGTCGAGGAGGAGTTGGGCATCCGGAGGGACTTCGGCGACGACGGCCTGCTGGGATCCGCGGTCATCCAGCAACGGGTCACCGAGTTGCTGGACGTCCGCCGGGCCATCTCCGCCGCCGATCCGATGTTCGACACCGATGAGTCGTCGTATGGGCCTTATGACGACTTCGAGCAGGCCGATGGTTCGGAGCGGCAGAAGGAATCCGCGAAGGTGGTGATGACGAAATGAGCGGTCGCCAATACGCGACGTTTGAGGTCGAAGACCAGCTCTTCGGTTTGGACGTCGCCCAGGTGCAGGAGGTCCTGTCCTTCCACGAGTACACCCCGGTGCCGTTGGCTCCGCGGGCCGTCGGGGGTCTGTTCAACCTGCGAGGCCAGGTCATCGCGGCCGTTGATCTCCGGGTTCAGCTGGGGCTGCCGTCCAGGGATCTGGAGGGGCCGGCGATGAATGTCATTGTCCGGACCGACGAGGAGTCCGTCAGCCTCCTCGTTGACAAGATCGGTGAGGTGATCGAGTTGGACGACGATGTGTTCGAACCGCCACCTGACACCTTGACCGGGCCATCCCGTGACCTCATCACCGGGGCGTTCAAGCTCGACGGCCGGCTGATGCTGGCGCTGGACACGGTACGGGCGATCGACACCGCTTCGCCGCACCTCATCGAGGAACGTGCGTGATCATGCTGCGGTGGTCGGAACGAGGTTCGGGGGTGCCCCGCGAATGCGGGGCACCCCCGACCACTTCCGCTGCCATCCTGATTCCGGTCGCCTCGGTTTCGGTTACTCACCGTGGTTGACGGCCGGGGTCGGTCGCGTCAGGTCATAGGGTGACTCTCCGCGATGGAGGATGGTGTCGATGGCCCGTTTGGCGGATGACTGAGCTGCACTGCAGTTGCAGACTGGGTGCCATGTACAGCCTGGTCAGTGCCCCAGTTCTTGGTTTCGACCTCGTCCGGCTCCCCGGAGGGTCTGCGGTCGCCGACGTGCTTCTCCACAGTCTGGCGCTTACTCACAGTGACATTGAGATTGTTGCGACAGGATGGACCGCCGATTGGGATCGTATCGACCTCTGGCAGGAGGTGCAGGCAGCCGCGCAGCAACGCAGGGCGTTGCGCGATCGGTCCACGGCCTACGCCGAGGCAGCGGGTGACCCGGCGGTCGAGCTGGCCGGAGCGTTGACGGTGATCGAGAGCTGCCCGCTGGGAACCATTGACGGCCTGCTGCACTGCGTGCGCTACGACGTGCTGGACTGGACCTGGCGGCCGGTCGGAAGGGTGCCGCGGCAGCGCGGCCAGGCTCCGGTCCCCGGCGAGCAGACCGACTCCGCCAACCACGCGACCGCGGTGCTCTGCGATGCTGTCGCAGCCTCCTACCTGCGCGAGTTGCTGGCAGACCAGACTCGCAGGGAGCTGGCGGCACCGTGGGTGTCGGTCAGCAAGGCGTTGC
>JAFGOK010000730.1 GCA_016926535.1 Micromonosporaceae bacterium
GGCTTGCCTGAGCCGGATGCGCCTGGCAGCGCAAGTCCGGTTCTGAGGGGGCCCCGGCGCAGCAATGCGCTGGGGCTACCCGACTTGTTCGTGTGCCATAGTTCCGTCGTGCTGTCGATGTCGGTCGTAGACGATCCAGAGACTGAGCTGGCGTGGTTGGCCGGCCGACCGGCGGAGGAGGGGCTCACCGGTTACGACCCGGACGGCTGGGAGGAGTCGACTTGGGTGCTGCACGCGATGTACGAGCATCCGGAGCTGCCGGATACCGTCAGCCACCATCAGGCTCTCAAAGCTCGGCTGGACGCGGGAGTACAGCAACCTCTGATCGTCGGGGGCGTGAATCTGGACGAGACGACGACTGTCACAGGCGTTCCCCTCGGCTATGTCGACGACCCCGGCCCTTCGTGGCAGCGGTTGCGCTGGTCACGCCACGCGGCTCGTCTGGGCGTCAGGTTGGGCGCCGGCCAGCGGGTACCGCCGTGCCATCGGTGGTTCCCCGTGACGAGTTGGCCGGTGAACATCCAGCCGCCCTCGGAGGGATCGCTCGACGCGACCAGTCTCACGGCGCTGCTCGACGTCCTGATGAGCGAGGCCCACAGCCCAGCGACTCCTTGCTTCGTCTTCTACGGATCGGTGCCTGTAAACGAGTTCGACCGGCCCACAGTCCTGCACGGGCCTCTGGCCGCGATCGGTGGCCTGGTTGTCGGCGAGGACGCGTTCGGCTCCACACCCAGCAACTTCTGGCCGGCGGACCGATCCTGGTTCGTCTGGACCGACTGGGATCTGTGGGCCACCAAGGTCAGCGGATCCCCTGGTCTTGTCAACGCCGTACGGAATCACTCGGACCTCGAGACGATCACCTGGCCATGATCACGCGCCACCAGCCCGACTGATACGCCAGCTCCGATGCCCGCTGGTCAGATCAGCAGTCAGTAGCATGACCGCACACCGAGCGGCGAGAACGAACACACAGTCTGCGGCATTACAGTAAGTTGATCATGGGCATTGTCCTGATGAACGTCGCAGGAGTCGAACTGTGCGGAAGTAGTTGACCAACAGCGGGCTGCGGGCTATTGCCTTGCCAGTTCCATGCACCGATCCCGTGCCTCGGCGTACCCCTCAGCATCCTGCGCGCCCAGCAACTGGGTCGCAGCGAGCAACGCGGTCCAGAACCCTGGCAGGGCCGCCCACCGTTGGTGACCCACCCGTATCAGAAGGATGAATGCCTCCACGAGGCGTCCACCCCGAAGATGCCGAAACAGGCTGTACGCCGCTCCGCTCGGGAATCCGTCAACAGCGGTCGCGACGGCGACGGCCCGATAGAGGCAGTCTGCGATCGCTGATCCGCGCTGATCCAGGGCAACCTCGACGTCGAAGTAGCCCACGTCGTCAAGCAACGAAGCCAGGTCTTCCTCCTCGCCTTCCTGGAAGACCGCGAAGAGCTCGTCGCAGTCAGCCAGACGCTGCTCGGCGATCCCCGTCGGGGTTCCGGCCGCGATGCACGTCGCGACCGCTGCCTGACGTCGGTCAATGTGGAGATCCACGCAGAGGTCCTGAAAGACCTGACGTGGAGAGTTTCCAGCGGCAAACCGGGAACGAGCCAGTGATACCCCTGTTCGTGCGTTCTCATCGTCCACGAGATGATCGTTCCGCGTCATCCATGGACGCTGCAAGCATCAGCCCACCCAACCAGCCTGCCCGTAACGCTCCGTAACGCGATCATCGCGGCATGACAGTAACTTGATCTTGGTAATGGGTGCTGTTATCTGAAGTGGGATCTCGGAGGAATACCCCAGGTGCTTCGGATTATCTGTAGTCATTCCAGGAACGCGCTTCAGGTAAAGACAGCTATCGGAAGTCATCGTGATCGGGTCGCGATCACATGCTGGGTGGCCACGCGAAGTATCTCGTCAGCGATCGCACCCACCGCCGAGGGTCCCGCTCAGTACGGGCCGCAGGCGTCACCAACATCGCTGCCGCACTACGCCACAACGCCCGCAAAGACCGCAAGGTCTTCAAGCAGTTGGGCATCCTGACCAGCGCCAATGGGTAGTGAGACGCCTTTGCCGTGCCCGTGATCGCACCCAGTATCCGACACGAAAGCATGCCATGAGCGATGTTGCGCGCTACATAGAACTTCGATATAGTTCCCAACGTCTCCACTCAAGTCTCGGCTACAAAACCCCAAACGAGGTCTACAAAGAGTACCTGAACGGGCAGCATGCGGTGTGAGCTAACCCACTACTAAGAGGATTCGAAGCTACTGGACTGGTAGTTATGCCGGGGAAGTGATGTATTAAACATGGGGGATTCTCGAAATATGCCCGTATCATTGCCGGCGTTTGTCGTAGTCGCTCGCGGTTCACCCGAGCCAGCTTCACCAGTTCACCCCCTTGACCATCGCCTTGCCGATGGTGTCCACCTTGACGCTCTTCAAAACCCATTTATCCGGATTCAGCTTGGGCGAGTAGCCGGGAATGAAGAACAGCCGCAAGCAGCCATCAATGAATTCCACGTACTCCTTCACGACCGCGGCCTTGTGGATCGAGGAATCGTCGACCACCAGAAACACCGGGCCGGCCACATCGCACCGAAGACCGTCGAGGAACTCGACAAACCTGTCCGCGTTCATGGTCCCGTCGAACAACAAGAAATGCAGCTCACCACGACACCATGTTGACCGACATCCGACTGCCGGTCCCGTACACCGCGGGCGTCGAGCCCACCGGCGCCCAGGTCGTTCCCGAGTGGTAGTCCGACCGCACCCCGCCTCGTCCGCGAACAGGATGCAGGCTCCCCGCGCCGCGACCTCGGCCCGGATCGCCGGATACTCCCGTTGCCTTCCACTCGCGAACCCGCTGCGGATCCTGCTCGTAGGCCCGGACGATCGGGCGCTGCGGGGACATCTCTATCCGGTGCAACAACGCACCAGTCACACTCGGCGACAGGCGCACCCCGAACTCGCGCTCGACCATCTCCGCGACCATTGCCTTGGTCCACAGTCCGGAGTCGAACCCGAGCTGCTGCGGGTTCAGCCTCAACAATGCCCGGATCCGCGCCTCATGTTCTGGCTGCAGCTTCGGCGGTCGACCGGGCGGTTTCCGGGGAGGCAGTCCTTCCTCGCCGGTCTCCCGGTACTCCGCCAGCCAGCCAGCCAGCCAAACACTGTCGAACGCCCGCACTCCAGCACATCCGCGATGACGTCCGGGGTGATACCGCGCTCGTGCATTCGAACCGCGATGCGCCGCACCTGCTCCAGGTTTTCCCTTGGGATACGCTTCTCGTCACCTTTATCTGTATCATTAAGGATATCTCGACATGTTTCGACGGTCATGTTCAATTAGAAACAAGTCCAGCAGCAAGCAATCCGCTTAGTAAGAAACTGTCCGGAATTTTCGGGGCGAACCACACTGACGTGCTTCTGGTCAATCGGACAACTCGAACAGGCTCACATGGCAGAGCCCATCTGTGAATCGAGGTAATACTGAAATGGCAATGAATTTCGCAACAAAGATCCTGGCGACCACCGCCACCACGATCGTTCTGGCGGTCGCAATGGTGACCGTTTCCGGCGCCCCAGCTCAGGCGGGTTACAGTTCTTGGAACGGCTGCCCATCCGGCGCCGCCTGCCTCTTCTCGGGCACGAGTGAGAGCAATCCGGGCCAGATCCAGGCCATTTGGTGGGAGGACGCCTACAACCTGAACAACGTCTGGGGCGTTCACCTGATTTACAACAATCAGACAGACGACTGGCAAATCGACCTCTGCGAAGGATGGTACGGCTACGGGCCCGCAGAGCTGAGCATCGGTGCGGACAACGGTTGGGCTTGGACCATGGATTCCATTAACTCAGTCTATCTCCACCCGTCCGATTGGCGCACTTGCAGGTAAATGTTCAACCGCCTACTCTTCGTTGTAGGTCAACGTCGGGGAGTCCCGGGGACCTCACCCCCGGGACTCCCCCAATCACCGTCCGTGGCGGCGCTTCGTTACGCGTCGACTCACCCCTGAACCGTGTCGGATCGGTCGCGGTAGGGACCACCCTTGTGGGCGGCCCCCCGCTCAGAGGGTTTTCGAACGCCTCTGGCTGTTTTGGGTTCGGCTCTGGGCTAGGTGTGCTGGTCGCGGCTGGTGTTGGTGGCAGGGTTGGGCTGGGCGAGGGCGGAGAGGCCCCCGGTTCGGACTCGGCGAGGATGTGGCGCACGGCCATCGATTGTGGCGATTGCCAGGATTCTGATGGTTTGCCATCGCTCAATGGCATGAGACCCAGTCACCACCCGTAACTGGGCAGTGTCAACCCTGCGGGGTTCCAAAACCTGCGATCGACCGTGCCGATCCGACTGCTGTACCTCGTGTTCTGCCGCATCCTCGGCTGGCTGGCCCTACTCGCCCGCAGTCGCGCCA
>JAFGOK010000166.1 GCA_016926535.1 Micromonosporaceae bacterium
CACCCTCACCGACGCCTCGACCCGAGCCTCGACCGACGAGTCCGAGGCAGCCCTGTACACCACCGCCGATATGACCATCACAGGCACCGGATCACTGACGGTCAAGGGTAACTATGCCGACGGCATCGCCAGCAAAGACACCCTGACCATCGAATCGGGCACGTTCACGGTCAACGCCGCAGATGACGCCATCCGCGGGAAGGACTACCTCAACGTCAAGGGCGGCACGATCAGCGCGACCGCAGGCGGCGACAGCCTGAAGTCGACCAACGATTCCGACGCCAGCCTGGGCTACATCACCATCGGCGGCGGCACCATCACGGCCAATGCCACCGCGGATTGCATTCAGGCGCAAACCAAGATCACCATTACCGGCGGTACCCAGACGCTGTCCTGCACCGAGGACGCGGTCAAGGCGGAGTCGTCCGTCGCCATCTCCGGGGGCACCACGACGATCACCAGGTCCCTGGAAGGGATCGAGGCGACAGTGATCACGATCAGCGGAGGGAACGTCAACATCACGGCGAGCGATGACGGCATCAACGGCTCGGACGGCGTGACCAACGAGATGCAGGTCGCCGCAGGGGTCGTCGTGACCCTCTCCGGCGGGACGGTCGTCGTCAATGCCAACGGGGACGGGATCGACTCGAACGGTGTACTGAAGATCACCGGCGGGACGGTCGTCGTTAACGGCCCGACTGCCAGCATGAATGGTGCGCTCGACGCCAACGGCACGTTCACCGACACCGGCGGCATCCTGATGGCCGTCGGCTCCTCCGGCATGGCCCAGACCCCGACGAGCAACGGGTCGCAGGGGTACGTCAGCGCCCGGTTCAACTCGACTCAGGCCTCCGGCACGATCGTGCACATCGTCAACAGCAGCAACACCGTGCTCGCCTCCTTCAAGTCGAGCAAGCAGTTCGCCTCGGTGATCTATGCCTCAAGCAAGATCAGCCCGAGCCAGAGCTACCGGGTGTACACCGGGGGCAGCGTCTCCGGCACCTCCATCGGTGGCCTGTACACCACCGGCGGCAGCATCTCCGGTGCCACCCAGGCCCTGACCGTTACCTCTGCTGGTTCCATGACCGGAACGTCGGACCCGACGAGCAACCCGACCACGTCGAGCCCGACGACCAACCCGACCACGTCGAGCCCGACGACGAATCCAGCGACGCCGTCGAGTGCTGCGAACGGGACCGGGTCCTGCTCCGCGTCCTACTCGATCTCCAGTCAGTGGAACAGCGGGTTCCAGGCGAATGTCACGGTGACCGTTGGTAGCTCCGCGATCAGCAACTGGACGGTGACCTGGACCTTCGCAAACGGCCAGACCGTCACGCAGGCGTGGAACGCAACTGTCACCACCAGCGGTTCAACGGTGACCGCGAAGAACCTCTCCTACAACGGCGCCCTGAGCGCGAATGGCAACACGAGTTTCGGGTTCACCGGAACGCACACCGGCACGAACAGTGTCCCAACCCTCACCTGCACGGCCTCCTGAGAGGCTTCTCCGCCTCCCAAGAGATGTGATCAGTGATCTGGTCCGGAAATGTGCACCATGGCCACGTTTCCGGACCAGATCATGATGTCTGCTCGCCGGAGAGGTCAGCTCGCCGGGGGAGTAGCGTGCGGATCGGCAGGTCGTGAACGTTGCTCAGCTCCTCCTTCAGTTGCCACGCCGCGAGGTTCTCCTCCATCCGCGGCGAGTACAGGATTGAGCTGACGATCGCGGCGGAGGCGTGCGCCTTCTGGAAGGCGTCAGCGACGTGCGCGACGGTCCCGGCGCCCCCGGAGGCGATGATCGGGATGGAAACCGCCTCGGCGATCCGTCGGGTGATCTCCAGGTCGTATCCGCTGTGGGTCCCGTCCTGGTCGATGCTGTTGACGCAGATCTCGCCCGCCCCGAGATCGGCCCCTCGCCGGGCCCATTCGAGCGCGTCCATCCCGGTGAATACCCGTGCCCCGTCGATCGCAACTTCGTATCCGCTGGGGATTGACGGTGTCACTGGCACCCGCTTGACCTGCATACTCAGCACCATGCACTGCCGGCCGAACTCCCTGGACCCCTCGGTGATGATGGAGGGATTGCGGACCGCCATGGAATCGATACTGATCTTTTCCGCTCCGGCGTCGAGCACCTGGTGCATATCCTCAAGCGAGCGGATGCCTCCGCCGACGGTCAACGGGACGAATACCTGGTGTGCCACCTGCTTAACCGCTGCAAGGTCGATCAGGCGGCGCTCGGAACTCGCGGTGATGTCGTAGAAAATGATCTCGTCGATCTGATCCCGGTAGACCTTTTCCGCCACGTCCCCGACCGGCCCGACATCGATGTTGTTCTCGAACTTGCGGGCTTTGGTCACTCGCCCGTGCAGCACGTCGAAGCACGCGATCACGCGTACGCTCAGCATGGTTCCTCCCCGCTGGCGAAGTGCCGCAGCATGGTCAGCCCCAGCGGTCCGCTCTTCTCGACATGGAACTGGGTCGCAACGATATTGCCTCGGGCGACGACGGAGGCGAACTCGACGCTGTAGTCGGTCCGACCGGCGACGTCGCCGTCGTGAGTTGGAACGGCGTAGTACGAGTTTACGAAGTAGAAATGGCCGCGCTCCGGCAGTGCCGCGGCAAAGGGGTGATCCGACGCCCTGGTGACGGTGTTCCATCCGATCTGCGGAACGCGGACCCGGCTGCTGTCAAATTGCCTCACTGTCCCGGGAAGCCAGCCGAGGCAGGCGGTGTCGTCCTCCTCACTGTGCTCGAACAGCACCTGGAGCCCGACGCAGATCCCCAGGAACGGCGCCTGGTCCCGCAGCACGCGCTCCGCGAGATACTCAAGCCAGCCGGCGTCGGCGAGCGTCTTCATGGTCATGCCCGCCGAGCCGACGCCCGGAAGCACGAACCGGGTGACCTCGCCGCACTCGGCGGGGGAGGACACCAGGCGGGAGGGGCAGTTGAGCCGGTCCAGGGCGTAGGTCACACTCCGGGAGTTGCCAGCGCGGTAGTCAATGACGCCGATCATGGATCTCACGATAGCAACGTTCGTGCCCTGCGCCCCTGCCCTGCTCTGCTCTGCCCCTGCCACCGGTGGTGTTACTTCAGGTACGAGGCGATGCCGATGCCCTGGCCGCGGACGGCGTTTGCGACGAGGCCAGCGATCTGCCGAGCGCCCTCGGCCTCGAAATGCGTGTGGTCGTTGCAGAAGAACGCGCCGACCGCGCCTGAGGTGTAGTCACCGTTGTTCGGGCACAGCTTGAGCGTGTTGTAGAGGGTGTAGCTGAGCTTGTGCAGGTCGATGACTGGCACGTTGTTCGCGGTCCCGGCGGTGGCCGTTTCGGTGAGGAACCCGCGGTTCCCCGTCGCCGTGCTGCCACTGCACGTGATCGCGGCGGCCGGGGTGAGGAACACCGGGTGGGCGCCCCGCTGCTGGGCGGCCTTGGCCATCAGGCCGAGCAACTCGATGTAGCGGGCCGAGCCGACGTGGCGGTTGCAGGTGGTCGAGCCATCATTAATACCAAATTGGATGAAAAGATAATCTCCGGCTTTCATCCCGGTCGTGGTGTTGAGCATGGCCTGCCAGCGATCGGAGTACGTCATCGGGCTGATGACGCATTCCCCGTTCGAGCCCATGGTCGTCGTCACGTTGGGGTCGTACAGCCAGGTCTGGATGCTGCGTCCACCGACGGCGCTGTTGACGACTGTGACATTGCTGTTGAAGTAGGAGGCGAATTGGCTGCCCCAGCCGATCGGGCAGGCCGAACCGTTCGCCATCGTCGAGTCGCCGGCCATCCAGATGGTCACCTTCCCGGTCGCCGCCGGGGACGCGGTGGCAGACGTTCCCGGAACGGTGCTGGGCGTGGTCCCGGTGCTCTGACTCGGGACCGCACTGGTCGAAGGGCTGCACGAGGTCGAGGTGTCCGTCGCGACAGTGCC
>JAFGOK010000731.1 GCA_016926535.1 Micromonosporaceae bacterium
ATCCTGCTGCTCTCCCTGATCGTCGTCGTCCTCGGCGGCGCCGGCTCCATCCCCACCACCCTGGCCGCCTCCCTGCTCGTCGGCCAGATCCAGACCGTCGGCGTCATTGCGGCCCCCGCCCTCGCCCCGTTCACCCTCCTGCTCGTCCTGCTCGCCGTGCTCGTCGCACGAGGCCACCGGACGGCGATCACAGGAACCCCAGCATGAGCCCAGTACGCAGCCGACTCTCCGCCCGATCTCGGCACATGGTGGGCTGCGCAGTCGCTGCCGCGCTGCTGGCGGGTGCCCTGCTGCTGCCCGCCGTTGCCGGACCCTACGTGGTGGCCCTGGCCGCAACAGGGCTGGTCCTCACGGTGCTGGCCTTCAGCGTGCACCTCCTCATGGTCGCCGGCCTGCCGTCGCTGGGCCAGGCCGCCTACCTCGGCGTCGGCGCCTCCACCACCGCACACCTGGCCACCGCCGGCATCACGCTCGCCCCGCTGCACCTGCTCGTAGCAGGGGCGGCCGGAGCCCTCGCGGCAGCCCTGACCGCACCAGTGGTGCTCCGAACCCGCGCAACGACCTTCCTCATGGTCACCTTCGCCATCGGAGAACTCGTCCACACCAGCGCCCAGCACTGGGCTACGGTCACCGGCGGCGACCAGGGCATCCAAGTCCCCCCAGTCATCCTGTGGCCAGGCGGAACACCCCTGCGAGCCCAGGCCGGCATCTACTGGTACACCCTCACGGTCGTCCTCGCCGTGACCGGCGGCCTCGCACTCCTCGGGCGAACCCGGCACGCCCTGGCCTGGCGCGCGATCGCCGACCACGAACCCCGCATGCACGCCCTCGGCCACCCGGTGAACCGACAGTTGCTGGCCTGCCACCTGCTGACTGGCGGGGTAGCCGGCCTCGGCGGAGCGCTCCTGGTCGCCGTCAACCACTACGTCTGCCCGGCGGACCTGGACTTCACCACCGCCACCCTGGCGCTCCTGGCGGTCGCCCTCGGCTCCGGCCGCCTGCTGGGCATCCTCGCCGCAGCCGTCGGGATCATCGCCGTACGCGACGGGATCGGCACCATCACCGCAGGCCACAGCCTCGCCCTCCTCGGACTCGCCTTCCTGACCATGGCCTACCGGCAGCCCATCACCAGGTGGCTGCACACCCGCCGCACGCATCGGGCGGAGGCGACATGACCCCACTGCTGCACCTGGACCACATCACACGCCACTTCGGCGGACTGGCCGCCCTCCAACCACTGTCCCTGGACATCCCCGCCGGAACGCGCCACGCGATCATCGGACCCAACGGCGCGGGCAAGAGCACCCTGCTCAGCCTCATCGCCGGAACCCTCCACCCCAGCGCCGGACGAATCCTGCTCAATGGCCGGAACATCACGAGGCTGCGGCCAGCGGCCCGCGCCCGCCTCGGCATCAGCAGAACCTGGCAACACCCCGCGATCTTCGCCCACCTCACCGTCGCAGACAACCTCACACTGGCTGGCCACCGAGCCGCCACACCGCAACCGGATTTCGACGACGCTTCGATGGGCCGATGGCTTCAGATGCTGTCCCCGGCTGACTCAGCGGCAGCGGTGCCGGCCGGCGCGTTGCCCTACGGGCATCAGCGGCGCCTGGAACTGGCCATGGCCCTCGCCCGGCAACCCCGGCTCCTGCTGCTCGACGAACCATCGGCCGGACTCGACGCCGACGATCTCGCCGCTTTGAGCGCAACCCTGCGGGCACTGCCCACCAGCGTCACCGTCGTCCTTGTCGACCACCATCTGGATCTGGTGTGGAGCGTGGCCGATACCGTCACCGTCCTGCACCACGGCCAGCATCTGGCCACCGGCACACCCGACCAGGTCCGAGCCGACCCGGGCGTCCAGCGGGCCTACCTGCGCGCCGGCGAACACCCCGTACCCCGGCAAACCCGTCACTCGGAGGCACCAGCGGCCATGCTGCTCCAGATCCGAAACCTGACCACCGGGCACACCGAGACCCCTGTGCTCGCCGGCATCGATCTCGACCTCCCCGCCGGGCAGATCACCGCGATCCTCGGTCGCAACGGCGCGGGCAAGACCACCCTGCTTAATACGATCATGGGTCTGCACCCAGCATGGCCACCCACCACCATCACCCTCGACCAGCAGCAACTCGCATCCGGGCGCCCCGAGGCGGCAGCACGCGCCGGCCTCGGATTCGTCCCCCAGGGACGACGACTGTTCGCCGCCCTGACCGTCGCCGAACACCTCCGCCTCGCCGAAGCAGCCGGTCAGAGCCGTGAGCGACGACGCAGTCAGCCTGGCCAGTCCGACCCAACGGACCGCCCTTCGGGCCGTTCTTCCAGCCCGGGGACCTGGACCCGCAGCCGAGTCCTGGACCTCCTGCCGGATCTCGCCCACCGGCTCCACCACCGAGCCGACCGACTCTCCGGCGGCGAGCAACAGCAACTCGCCCTGGCCAGAGCCCTGCTCACCAGACCCCGCATCCTGCTCCTCGACGAACCCAGCGAAGGACTCGCCCCGATCCTCGCCGCCGACCTGATGGGGGTCCTCCGCGACCTCGCCGACGACGGCCTGACCATCCTCCTGGCCGAACAGCACCTCCCACTCGCCCTCGGCACCGCAAACCAGGTCCATGTCCTGGTTTCGGGCACCCTGACGGCCAGGTGCGGTACCGACGACCTACCCGAGACCGGCCGGTGGCGACCGTGGTGCACCCTGCTGGGCATCGGCGACGGCAGGGATCCTGGCTGACGGGCTCCGTCAACCCGGTGGGTATCCCTGTGCAGGGCATGCCGTGGGGGAGCCAGCAGGGTGTGTGACCGCCCTGGTCGGGGCGCTGGGCCGGTTGACCTGGCAGACATCCGGGTGGTCTGGTGTGCCGGCCGTCGTCATCGATCCTCGTCCGGCTGCCATGGCCTGCGGGCTGTGACCTCGGCCAGCAGTTCCTGGATGCCCTGGTGGTCCAGGGGGTTGAGCCACAGGGAGTTGCGCATGGTCAGCTCGGCGGCCTGGAACCGGCCCAGCCGCCACAGGGCCAGTCCGAGGCCGTGCATGGCCCGGTGGAAGGGCCGGTTGTTCAGCTCGCCCCAGACCAGGAACCCGGTGAACGGGTCGGGGAGTGCCAACTCGCCGATGAGGATCGCGGTCTGGTACTCGGTCAGCGCGGCCAGTAGCCAGCGGCGATGCTGGGCTGCGGTTGGTGGTCGGGCGTGGACGATACGCCCACCCGGGGTTGCCGAATTCAGCCACAGGTGCCCCAGGTGGGCGTAGGCGTCAATATCGTGGGGTTCGACCTCGATGATGCGCCGTAGTTCCCGCTCGTAGGCGTCGAGGTCACCGTCGGCCTCCCGCTGTTCCAGGGCGAGATCGATGGGCAGGTGGCCGTCGGCGGTGCCGGTGGGCGGGTAGTGGCACGGCAGGGCGTAGTCGGGGCGGACCCCGGCCGCCTTCGCCCGCAGCCACCAGTCCGGCAGCCCGGGTGCGTGGCCGCCCATGCCGCCGTCGCCTTCGGTGTCGTCCCAGTGGAGGTCTTCCTCGTCGACTCCGTTGACCTCGAACAGGTCGCCTGCACGCCGCAGCAGGGCCGGCCATGCTCCGGCTGCCTGCGCCCGGGCGACCCGGTCGGTCACCCCGGGCTGCAGCCGGGCGATCACCTCGGTCAGCCGGTAGTAGCGCGGCTCAAGTAGGGCAGTGGCGGTGTGCCGGCCGCCGGCATGGTCACCGGACCCGGCCGCGGCCGCCGAACCGCCGTCCGCTGTGGTGGCCTGCTGGAGCAGGAGGTCCAGGGCCCGGCGCATCCCGGCCGGGTCGAGCAGGTCAGGCAGCCTGCCGGCTGCGGCCGCGGCCAGGACCTGGTCCAGGGCGGTCTGGTAGCGCAGGTCTGCCATGGCCGCCATGGCCCGGGCGAGTCGGACGTGCCGGCCGCGGTCGGTGGCACTCATCGGATGGTCTCCTCCCGGGTCACCAGCGGGTTCGGTCCAGGGTGGACAGGAACGTCGGCCGGCGCCGGTGGCGGATCCGCAGTTGGTCGAGGTAGTCGCCGAAGCCTGCCGGGTCATGCGTGTCCAGGTGTGCCAGGCGCAGTTGGCGTAGCAGGGCGACTGCCCGCCGGTAGCGGTGCTTGTCCCGGCTGTCGAGGATCTGGTCTTCGATCAGCTGCCGGTAGGCGTCGAGGGTGTCGGCCGGATGCGTGGTGCGGCGCACCTCCAGCAGTTGCAGCCACAGGTGCTGGCCGATCACATCGCCCCGCCCGGCTGCGGCCTGCCATGCGGCATTCGCCTCGCCGACGTCCAGCAGGACCGCGACCAACTCCCGCAGGTAAGGCGGCTGCTGCTCGGCCCGCTGGCGAAGGGTTTCCAGAGCCCACTCCCGCAGCACCATCGTCTCGTCGCGATTATCGGCGGTGGGAGCGGCGTCGACGGTGGTGGTAGCGGTGGCTGTTGTCCCAGCGGCAGTGGCCGCGGTGGCGGTGGTCGCGGTGGCCGTGGCCACGGTGGCGGTGGCGTGCAGTGCGTGCCAGGTGGTCAGGGTCGGGTGCCGGGTGAACTCCTGGCGCCGCGCGTCTATGGCAGCCTGCGGCTGGCCGCTGTCCAGTAGCAGGTCCACGAGGGTGTTGCGCAGGTGGCTGGCCTCCGGCCAGCCGGGTTTGTCTGCCAGGCCCCGCCGTGCCCAGTGAAGGGCGTCGTCGATCCTGCCGGCTTGGCGCAACGCGGCCACGATTCGCCGGTACTGGCGGATGCTCTCCAGATGTTGGGCCAGCACCGCGACATGCCGATCGACGTCGCCGGACACCTCGGCCAGCTGCTCGCGCAGGTCGCGGATGGCGAAGGTCTGCATCCAGGAGCCGGGGTCGGCGGTGGCGGCCCGCTGGTCGACCAGCCGGGTGACCTCGGCGATCCCGGCTGGTCCCAGGGCAGGGGCGAACTCCCGCAGCCGGATCTCCGGCCATCCCGGTCCGTCGCACTCCAGCTTGACCAGCCAGCCGGCCAGGCGCTTCGGCTTCGGCGGGGCGGCGACGCATGCCCGCGCATACAGGCCCATGATCTGGTACAGGTCGTCGCCGACGATCCCGGAGGAGTCGTCCATGACCGTCATCGCTGTGGTGATGCGCTCAACGGCCTTGC
>JAFGOK010000167.1 GCA_016926535.1 Micromonosporaceae bacterium
GAACCAACCCGCCACGGCGGCTACGACCAGGACTACTACGACGGGCCGCCCAGGCGCCAATCTCCTCCGCCGTCCAGCCGGGGCGGGCAGCGCTCAGTCGAATGGCTTGATGACTGACGGCCGGAATGGCTGCCGGACAAGCCAAACGGTCCTAGCCGGATAGTGATCGATTTGGGGTCATGTGCCTTGACCAGGCACATGACCCCAACACTGTTCACAGGGCTGTTGTCCACAGGATCACCCGCACTTGTCCACAGACCTGTGGACAACCGGCCAGCAGCAGGTGGGGCCGATCAGTCGACCAGCCCCCGCACGGCTGGCGCGGCGAACAGGGCCGGCAGCGTCCCGCTCCAGGCCTCTCGCAACTCCTCCAGCGGGATAATGAACTGCCCGCGGATTTCGAGGGCACGCTGCTGGCTATCGACCACGCCGAGCACCGTGGACGGCAGCCCATGCTCCCGGCACAGGGCGGCGAACGCCTTCTCATGCCCACGAGGCACCGCGACCAGCGCCCGCGCGGTCGTCTCAGCGAACAGCGCGACGAATGGGTCAAGCTCGTCCGGAAGTGCGATGGTCACGCCGACGTCGTTCCTCATGCAGGTCTCAACCAGGGTCTGAACCAGCCCGCCCTCCGAGAGGTCATGGGCAGCCGACAGGTGGCCCGACTTCGCCGCCGAGGTCAGGACGTTGGCGAGGATCCGCTCCCGGACGAGGTTGACCTTCGGGGGGCGCCCGCCCAGATGGTCGTGGGTCACCCAGGCCCACTCCGAGCCGGAGAGCTCCTCCCCGGTCTCCCCGAGCAGGATGATCACGTCGCCGTCGTTCCGCACGCCCATGGGCACCCGGTTTGCCACGTCCCCGATCACACCGAGGACGCCGACGACCGGCGTCGGATTGATCGCTGCGGCTCCGGTGGAGTTGTAGAAGCTAACATTGCCGCCGGTGACTGGGATACCCAGTTCAGCGCAGCCATCGGCCAAACCGCGCACCGCCTCGGCGAACTGCCACATGACCATCGGGTCCTCTGGGGAACCGAAGTTGAGGCAATTGGTGACGGCGACCGGGATGGCGCCGGTCGTCGCGACATTGCGGTAGGCCTCGGCCAGCGCCAGCTTCGCCCCGGCGTACGGGTCCAGCCTGGCGTAGCGTCCGTTGCCGTCCGTCGCCAGCGCGATCCCAAGGCCGGTACGGTCATCCAGCCGCAGCACGCCAGAGTCCTCCGGCTGGGCAAGCACCGTATTACCCTGGACATACCGGTCGTATTGCTCGACGACCCAGGTCTTGTCACACAGGTTCGAGCTGGCGGCCAGCCGCAGCAGCGTCTCCCGCAGTTCCTCCGGGGTCTTCGGCCTTGGCAGCGTTTCCGCCCGATCGGCCTGCAGCAGAATGAGGTCCCCCGGCTCGCGCATCGGGCGGTGGTAGACCGGGCCATCGTCGACCAGCGATCCCGGCGGGACGTCGACGATGGTCTCGCCGCCCCAAGTGATGATCAAACGACCGTTCTTGCCCTCTGCTGCTGGCGGCGTGACCTGGCCGATCGGGGTCGCGATGACGCCCCATTTCTTGGCCACCGTCAGGACACTCGCCAACTGGTCCGGAGCGACAATCAGCAGCATTCGCTCCTGTGACTCGCTGGCCAGCACCTCGTGCGGCTCCATCGACGGCTCGCGCAGCGGCACCGCGTTGAGATCAACCAGCATGCCCATGCCCGCCGCCGCGGAGGTCTCGGTCAGGGCACAGGTCAGACCCGCGCCGCCCAGATCCTGGACGCCGACGATCAGCTCCCGGTCGTACAGCTCAAGGCAGGCCTCGATCAGCAGCTTCTCCATGAACGGGTCACCGACCTGGACGCTGGGGCGGCGCTGCTCGCTCGCGTCGTCGAAGGTCGCGCTGGCAAGGACGGAGACCCCACCAATGCCGTCCCGGCCGGTCTTCGCTCCCATCAGGACGACGACGTTGCCCGGCCCGTCCGCTTCCTTCCGTTGCAGCCGATCGACCGGCATCACGCCGACACACAGGGCGTTGACCAGCGGATTTCCCTGGTAGCAGGGGTCGAAGACCAGCTCGCCACCGACATTGGGCAGGCCGAGGCAGTTGCCGTATCCCCCGATACCGCCAACGATGCCGGGCAGTACCCGGGCGGTGTCCGGGTGATCGGCAGCGCCGAAGCGCAGCGGGTCCATGACCGCGATCGGCCTGGCGCCCATGGCAAGGATGTCGCGGACAATGCCACCGACGCCTGTCGCTGCCCCCTGATAGGGCTCGACGAAGCTCGGGTGGTTGTGAGACTCGACCTTGAACGTGACCGCAAGCTCATCTGAGACCTTGACGACACCGGCGTTCTCGCCCATCCCGGCCAGCAGGCGATCGGACGGCGGTGCCTTCTCGGCGAACTGCCTGAGGTGGACCTTGCTCGACTTGTATGAGCAGTGCTCGCTCCACATGATCGAGTACATGGCCAGCTCTGACTGGGTCGGCCGGCGCCCGAGGATCTGACGGATCCTGCCGTACTCGTCGTCCTGTAGCCCCAACTGGGCGTATGGCTGATCCTCCTCCGGGGTCTGCAGTGCCCAGGAGACCGTGTCCGGCCCCTCGTGGTAGCGCAGCGGGGGGTCTTCAGGCCCCGCGGACTGGATCGGATCGATCGGCGCTGCTGCCGGGGTGGTACTCATACTCTGGCTCCAAGGTGTGCGACCACGGAGGTGAAGAAGCCGAGCCCGTCGGCAGAAGGACCTGTCAGGGCCTCGACGGCGTGCTCCGGGTGTGGCATCAGGCCGACGACGTTGCCGGCCTCGTTGCGGACGCCAGCGATGTCGCGCTGGGAGCCGTTCGGATTGCCGTGGATGTAGCGGACGAGAACCCTGCCCTCGGCTTCCAGCATGTCCAGGGTCGTCTCATCCGCGACGTAGCACCCTTCCCCGCTCTTCAGCGGAATCAGGATCTCCTGGCCGGTGGCGAACCCGCTGCTCCACACCGTCGAGGTCGACTCGATCCGCAGCCACTGGTCGCGGTTGCGGAAGTGGAGGTTCTGATTGCGGGTCAGTGCCCCCGGCAGAAGGTGGGCTTCGCAGAGGATCTGGAAACCGTTGCAGATGCCCAGCACCGGCAATCCGGCCTTGGCTGCGGCGGAAACCGACTCCATGACAGCCGAGAACCGGGCGATAGCGCCGCACCGCAGGTAGTCGCCGTACGAGAAGCCGCCCGGCAGGATGACCGCGTCAACCCCGTAGAGGTCTGAGTCGGCATGCCACAGCGCGACCGGGACAGCGCCGCCGAGCCTGATGGCGCGCGCGGCGTCCTGGTCATCAAGAGATCCGGGGAAGGTGACGACCCCGATCCGGGCGGTCATCGAGATTCCCCTTCGACCGCCTCGACCGCGCTGGCCGCCTC
>JAFGOK010000168.1 GCA_016926535.1 Micromonosporaceae bacterium
TGCCTCCAGCGCCTGGGGCAGCACCCGCCTGACCCGCTCCCCGAGATCGGTGTCGTGCAGCGGCGGATGCTCGAACAGCAGCAGTTCTGCGGTAGCCCGGTGGCTCAGAATGAGGTCAAACAGCTGATTGAGGACGTCGAATCTGGCCGCCAGCGACCGATCGGGGTTCGCCAGGGCGGCCTGGATGATCCGCTCCAGCTCATCAAGCAGATCCCCCGCCAGAGCGACCAGGATGTCCTCTTTCGCGTTGAAATGGTAGTAGAGCGCAGCCTTGGAGAAGCCAAGCCGCTCGGAGATCTCCCGGAGTGACGTGCGGTCATAGCCCTGGCTGCGGAACAACTCCAGAGCGACGTCAAGGATCCTCCGCCGCGTCTGCACATTCGGCCCGCGCACCACCGAACTCCGCCTTCCAACGCTCCTCAAAATCCGGCAAAACATACTATTTTACCAGCCCGTTGCAAGCTCAGGCTACCCTTTCGTTTGCCGGTCGGCAAGCAAGCGCGTACCGTCGAACTGGCTTGCCGGCCGGCAAGGATCGCCGGCAAGGAGAGACTGACGCACCGCAAGGAGGCTATGGATGTTCGCTCGTCTTGGCCATGCCGTCGTGGGCCATCCCTGGCGAGTGATCGCAGCCTGGGTCGTCGTGGCTGTGGGACTTGTCGTATTCGCCCCAAATCTCGACAGCATCACCAACAATGATCAGACCCAGTTCCTGCCGAAGAGCTACGAGTCCGCCCAGGCTTCGGAGATCGCGTCCCGCGCGTTTCCCCAAGCCGACGGAGTCTCCGCGATCATCGTCCTGAAGCGGCAGGACGGCGGAGAGCTGACCGCTGGCGACCAGGAGCAGGTCGGCCAGGTTGCCGCCGGACTCCAGTCCAAGGGCATCGACCAGGTCACAGCGGCCGTCACCTCGCCCCAGATGGTGTCGCCCAACCGGAAGATCGCGCTCATCAGCGTCCAGCTGGACGGCACGGTCTCAGACCCAGCGGTCACCGACGCGGTCGAGACGGTCCGGGACAGCTTGCCCGCCCTACTCAGCGGAGGCACGCTCCAGGCGGGCGTCACCGGTCAGGCCGCCATTGCCCTGGACACCATGGAGAAATTCAACACCGCGGAGACTGTAGTCGGGATCGTCACCATTGTCCTGATCGTGCTGCTAATGCTGCTGATGTTCCGCAGCCCGCTCGCCGCGATCATGCCCATTCTGACCATCGCTCTCGTCATGATGGTGTCGAACTCCATGATTGCTCTGGCTGGCACCGCCTTCGACTTCGAGATCGGTGACTTCCTTCCCATCCTGCTCACTGTCGTCCTGTTCGGAATCGGCACCGACTACATCCTGTTCCTGCTGTTCCGGTACCGGGAACGGCTGCGTCGCGGGGACGAGAGCAGGGAAGCGATCCAGCTGGCGGTGCACAAGGTGGGCGAGGCCATCGCCTCCGCTGCCGGGGCCGTCATCGTTGCCTTCCTGGCGCTGGCCCTTTCCAGCTTCAAGATGTTCGAGACCATGGGGCCCAGCATGGCGATCGCCGTCGGCTGCATGCTCATCGCCTCGCTCACGCTGATCCCGGCGGTCATCTCTCTGATCGGCCCAAAGGTGTTCTGGCCGTCGAAGTCCTGGCGGACCGAGCCGAAGGTACGGCTGGCAGGGCTGGCCGGCCGGCAGGTCGCCCGGCGACCGCTGCTGATTGCGACGGTCGCATCGCTGCTGCTCGCCATCGCCGCTGGCGGCCTGACCATCATGAAGCAGGACTACGAGTCTCTCGGCTCTCCCCAGTCCGGGACCGAAGCGGCCACCTGGTTTGACACCATGCAGATCGGCTTCCCCGCAGGGACGACCACCCCGACCCAGGTGTACGTCACCAGCACCAACGGTCAGAAACTCGACCCGGCGGCGTTGACCCAGTTCGCCGGCGCTCTGGCCACAGTCAAGGGGGTCGGTCAGATCCAGCCGGCCGGGGTGGTCGACCAGCAACCGGTGCTCTACGCCCCGACCGCGGACGGCCTGACCGCCCAGATCACGCTGCTCCTGGCCTCCGACCCATACAGCAATGAGGCGATGGACGCGGTGGAGGACGTGATCCGGCCAGAGGCCCACCGCCTGGCTCCGGCGGGCACGGAGGTCAAGGTCGGCGGCACGACCTCGGCCTTCGTCGATGTCCGCACCGCGACCACCCGGGATCTCAAGGTGATCTTCCCAGTGGCCGCCGTGCTGATCCTGCTGGTCCTGGCGTTCCTACTCCGGGCCGTACTCGCCCCGCTGTACCTGATGGTCGCGGTGCTGTTCGGCTACGCCGCAACCCTCGGAGCGACGGCCTTCGCGTTCCAGGGCATCGGCGGCGAGCCCGGGTTGATGTTCATGTTGCCGATCATTACGTACCTGTTCGTCGTCGCGATCGGGACGGACTACAACATCCTGATGATCGCCCGGTTGCGGGAGGAGGCCCAGCTGGGTCTGGCACCCCGGCAGGCAGCGGACATGGCGGTCGAGCACACCGGCCCGTCGATCGCCTCGGCAGGAGTCATCCTGGCCGGCACGTTCTGCGCGCTGCTGTTCTCGGGGATCACCATGCTCAGCCAGATCGGTTTCGCGGTGGCGGTGGGGATCGTGCTCGCCTCGTTCGTCATGGCCATGTTCGTCGTGCCGTCGGTGACGGCCCTGATCGGCCCCGCTGCCTGGTGGCCGGGCCACGGGGGCGACCGGGTGGAGCGGCCATCTCCCCACCCGGACGCTCAGCCGGAGAACGCTGAACTCCTGGTCGGAGCGGGCAAGTCCTAGCTGGTCAGCAGTGGCCTGAGTTGGAACTGGTTGGGGTGCGCGGCCATGGCCGCGCACCCCAACCACGTCAGAGGCTGCTCCTGGCCCGAACAGCCCGGAGGAAGGCCGCGTAGCTCCACGTCAGGTTGCGCACGCTCATCTGGTACCCGCAGTCGCGGTGGTGCTGCTCGCTCATCTCCAGGTGATCGGAGTGGAACAGCACGGCGTCCAGCATCCTGTCCCCAGCGTCGACCAGTCTGCCCAGCGCCTCCGCGAACTCGGGCGTGCCCGCCACGTACCGCCCTCGGCCCGGCGTGCACCCGATCTGCTCGAAGAACCGCTCGGTCAGCGCGTTGACCACCAGGATCCCGTCCCGGTCGAGCTGGCGCGCCACCCGGTAGTAGTACTCCGCGAACACGGCTGTACACAGTGGCCAGGGATGGCCGCCAGTCGGCCGCTGGCCACCGTTGCCGTCGTAGACGTCCTCCGGATAGCGCCCGAGGCTCGGGCCGAGTCCCCGAGCGGCATCGGCCTCGTTGATCGGGTACAGGTGGCGGAAGCTGTCCCAGACGACAGCCGCTGTCGAGAGCAGGCGGGGATCAGCCGCCGGTCGCCGGCCGTAGACGGCGCCCATAATGGTGGAGATGTCCACATCCCTGCCCAGGCAACCGGCTGCGGCACGGTAGTGGTCACCGTCCCAGTGCTCCGCCAGTTGCCGCTCCAGGTCGGCGATGGCTGCGGCAAGGGCTGGGGCATCCACCTCGACTCCGATCGCGCCACCTTCGAAGAGCAGTCGCTTGAAGCACCGCTGCTGCACGGCCCGGGTGAAAAAGTGGAAACCGTGGTTCTCCTCCCACAGGTCGGTCGTCGGCTGCCGGTAGGCACCCAGCAGGTAGCCGGCATCCTCCGCCACCACCTGACGCGCGAGGGCCTGCCCGGACGGCGACAGCCGGCTGAAAAGATCCAGCACCGCCATCACCCGAAGCGCCGGCCCATCGGCCTGGACACTCCAGGGCCGGACCGTGCCGTCAACGCGGAAGCAGGCGTGTCCCAGCAGACCGGCCTCGCGAGCGCTCCGCTGGGTCGCCGCAGCGAACCTGACGTACTGGTCGAACAGGTCAACGCATGGCAGGCGATCGAGGTCAGGCGGGCCAGGCAGCGGCGCTCTGGCCGCCTCCACCACGCACAGCGCGGCGTCCCGGACCCAGCAGTGCAGGTAGTCCTGGTCGGTGAAGGGGTCATCCGGTCGCGAGGGGGAGGCGATGATGCATCCCGGCATGGACACCCGCTCGCCGGACCGGAACCGCCACGTCTCGGTGGCGAAATTCCGCAGCATCAGGATGGTCAGGTATGGCGTCACCCGCCCATACCGCCTGCCTGCGAGAGCGGCGACCCTGCCGCGAAGCGCGCCAGCGCCGGAATGCCTCTGAAGACCCCACCGCCGGATCGCAAGCAGCGTCGGCCGGTGATCGGCCACCCGAGTACCGGCCACCCGAGTACCGGCCACCCGAGTACCGGCGGTGACCGTCCTGGCAACGACGCGCTCCGCCACCTCAGTCCTCGTGCTGGGCTTCATGGTGACCACCTCATCCGCTACGTCACGCGCTCGCTGGCGTTCGCCGGTCCTGCCCAGAGCATGGGATGGCAGCCGCCCCGCCGCCTGGGAGCGTTGTCCCTGCGGACCGGGAGACATGGGCGATCGGGGCATTCCAGGTGAGGCCTCTGGCGACCCCGCGACCGGTCGCTCCTTCCCGAATTCCCGGGACACGCGTCCCAGGTATGAGGGACATTCCCGGCGTGACGCTGGTGGACATGGTGCGCGAGGTGAACGCGGTGCTCGCGGTGGACATGGTGCACGCGGTGCTCTCGAACACGCGACAAAAAATCTGACAAATAATACAAAACGACTAGTCAAGCCGTAACATCATATTATGGAGATACCACCATGTACGAGTACGGAATATTTGGCATCAACCAGGACAACACTGAAATACGGCTCTACCCAAATGTTGACGCCATCAACAGGGATGCCGATCTCAGCAGGACCTCTTTTGATTTCTTCGACACCACCGGACGTCAACTCGCATGGAACGGACAGGAATTCGAATGGGTACTGACGATGTCGGACGCATTCCCGTTCGAGATTCAGCAACGACTATCGAAGGCCGTCGCCTATCTTCTCGACAATCATGTCCCTCTTCTCCTGGACACCAGACGAAGACAGCTGCAGGAGATAGCAATCCAGTTCGGACGGCAGACCCTGGCGAACTACTTCGCGGTGCTGAGCACGGATCCCAACCACCGCCCCAGCGGAAACGAGGAGACAACAACCGTCGCTGTCCACAGTGCGCCATGCAGGCGAAGATGCAACTGGATCATGGCAGCACTCGGCCGGTGCTGACCACACTCCGACAGACTGCCTGACCGAGAAGAGCGTGACATCATGCATGCAGACCCAGTCTCATCACCGGCTGGACCAACGCCGAATCCCCCACGACGAATCGTCATGGTCGCCGCGTCCGCGGTGACCATGACCACGGTCGCGGCGGCCGTGGTGTCGGGCAGGCTGCTCAACTCGGATCCCAAGGATTTCGAATTCGTCATGCTGCCAGCAGCGATGGCCATAGCACTGATCCCCGTCGGCACGCTGGTGGTTCTGAGCACCCCAGGCAATGCCGTCGGCAGGCTCCTGCTCGGCAGCGGGGGGATCGCAGCGGTGGAGGCGTTCCTGATGAGCCTGCCGGAGCTCGCCCCGACGAACTGGCTCTGCCAGTGGCTGTGGTGGCCACCGCTCGCCATGCTCTTCCTCGCGCTGCTGCTGTTCCCCGACGGACGGCTGCCCTCCCCGCGATGGCGGCCACTTGCGGCCCTCCTCATGGCCTCTGCGATCATGGTCGGCCTGACCATAGCCGTCGCCGCGGTCGATGTTCCCGACTTCCTGACTGCCTATCGCAAAGACGATCTCGACGCATGGGCTGCCACCTCGTTTGGGATGACCAGATACGCGTTGCTGGTTTTCTTCGCCTGTCTCATCGGGATCATCTGGGCCCTGGGGACACGCGTACGCACCACCACCGGCAATGCCCAGAAAATCGTCCGCTCCCTGTTCTTCGCGGGAGTCTTGTGCCTCGCCGCGGTTGCCTCCGCAGCCGCCGGCCTGCCGCAGACGTGGATCCCACTCGCCCTGGCCGTACCGGCGGCGATCATCTTCGCCGCGCTGCGGTACCAGCTGTACGACCTTCACCTGATCATCAACCGGACGCTGGTCTGGCTGGTGATGAGCGCGTTCCTCTTCGCCGGCTTCGTGGTGATCGTCAGTCTGCTCGGCCAGACGTCACACGAGTACGGCCTGCTGTCCTACGGACTGATCGCCATCACCTTCGAGCCCCTGCGTCACCAGGTCCAGCGCGGGGTGGACCAGCTGCTCTACGGCGACCGCGGCAACCCATACAAGATCATCCAATGTCTCAGCGAGCTGTTCGGAAGGACCCGAGATCCCAGCGCCCTGCTGCCGCAACTCGTCGCTCTGGTCGCCGGATCGCTGCGGCTGCCCTACGTCGGAGTCGAGGTCGACAGCCTTGAGGGTCCCCGCACCCTCGCTGAATACGGCCAGGCCCCCGCAGAGCCGGAGTCGTTCGACCTGCTGTCGCACGGCGTACGGATCGGGCGGCTGCTGGCCGCCCCGAGGACCCGCAAGAGTCACCTGAACCGGACAGAGCAGCAGATCCTCCACGATGTGGCCATCCACGCCGCCGTCGCGGCGGAGACGGCGCAACTGATCAGGGACCTCCAGGTCTCCAGGGAACGAGTGGTCGCCGTCAGTGAGGAGGAGCGGCGCAGGCTGCGCCGAGATCTCCACGACGGGGTCGGTCCGGCCCTGGCCGGAATGGCGATGCAGCTACGCGCCGCGACGAAGGTACTCGCCCAGCCGAAGAAGGCCGATGCCATCCTCACGGGACTGTCCGAAGATCTCAGGCTCTGCACTGCGGAGATCCGGCAGTTGGTGGACCAACTCGGCCCAGCAGCCCTCAACCACGGGCTAGTCGAGGCCCTGCGATCCGAGTGCCAGCGGTTCACCCAGGCGGGCCTCACCGTTGATCTCGCCGCAGACGCCAGGATCGACGGGCTGCCGGCCGTTGTGGAGACTGCGGCCTACCGCATCGCCTCTGAGGCGCTGACCAATATCGCGAAACACTCCAAGGCAACGAGGTGCCAGGTCACGCTCTCCCACACCACGACGACGCTCACCATGGAGATCGCCGACAACGGCGTCGGAATTCCCTCCTCCCGGAGAAGGGGCGTCGGCCTGCACTCCATGCGGGAACGGGCAGCAGAGCTCGGCGGAGCATGCGTCATCACCGAGGGCGAGCCGACCGGCACCGTCGTCCGAGTCCAGCTACCGGTCGCTCCTCGCCTGGCTGACCAGCCCCCCTCCGACCGGGCTACTGGATCCCGGCGCAGCGGTGGCGATGACGGCCCCTGCCGACCAGCCGGTCCGCCGCTCCTGGTAGCCGGATGAGAGCAAGGACGCCGTCCGGGACGTCGACGTCCACGGTGAGCACCCCCGCGCCATCGTCGGCCTGGGTGACCGTCCAGCTGGTCGCCAGCAGCCCGCTCCGCGTCTGCAAGCTCGCCTTTGCCCAGCTCAGACCGCCGCCTGGCCTCGGGGCGACCAGGACTGTCGCGTAGCCGGGTTCGAGCGGGGCAAGCCCGCCGATCGTCTGGTGCATCCAGTCGGCGACGGCGCCGAGGGCGTAGTGATTGAAGCTCGTCATCTCGCCGGGATTGATGGTGCCGTCCGGCAGCATCGAGTCCCACCGCTCCCACACGGTGGTCGCACCCAGGGTGACTGGATAGAGCCAGGATGGACATTCCCGTTGCAGCAGCAGGCGGTAGGCGGTGTCCAGATGGCCGGTCTCGCTCAGGGCGCCGAGGATGAACGGCGTCCCGGCGAACCCGGTGGCGATCCGGTGGCCGCCGGCCGCCACCAGCTCGGCCAGGCGGGCCGCCGCCCGCTCCCGGACCGCACCGTCCAGCAGGCCGAAGGAGATGGCCAGCGCATAGACCGTCGGGCAGTCGCTGGAGACGACGCCAGCTGGCGGGGCGTCCGCCGCCCCGCCGGTGGCGCAGACGTAGTGCCGGTTGAAGGCGTCCTTGACCCGCGTGGCCACCGCCGCGAAGTGCTCCGCGTCCGCCGTCTCGCCCAGGACCGTGGCCACCTGGACCATCATGGACAGCGTCCGGTGGTAGCACGCGGTCGCCACCACCCCGTTCGCTGCCTTGGCCTTGAAGGGCGCCTCCGGCGGGGCGGTCGGGTCCAGCCAGTCCCCGAATTGGAATCCCGTGTCCCACAGTCCCGTCTCGGACAGCAGCCCCTCGACCCTTCTCGTGTGGGCCGCCATCGTCGGGTAGTGCCGGGCGAGCGCCGCGGCGTCACCGTAGGCCCGCCACAGGGCCCACGGCACCCAGACCGCCACGTCGCCCCAGATGGCCGTGCTTTCCGGGAGCGGGAACTCCGGCGGATGGTCCTCGTACTTCAGAACGTCCGGAATGACGAACGGGACGCGCCCGCCTGCGGCAGCCTGCTCGCAGGCGAGGTCGGCCAGCCAGTCGTCGAGGAACCCGGTGACGTCGTAGAGATAGGCCGCGACCGGAGCGAACACGGCAAGATCCCCGGTCCAGCCCATCCGCTCGTCTCGCTGAGGGCAATCGGTCGGGACGTCCAGGAAGTTGCCCCGCAGACCCCACACGATGTTGCGGTGCAGCTGGTTGAGCAGGTCGTCAGAGCACTCGAAGGTCCCTGTCCGGGCAAGCTCGGAGTGCACGACGACGGCCGCCAGCGAGTCGCAGGTCAGCTCCCCGGGCCAGCCCTCGACCTCGACGTACCGGAAGCCATGGAAGGTCTTCGTCGGTTCGAAGGTGTCCGCACCGCCGCTGAGGATGAACCGGTCGGTCGCCAGCGCCGACCGCAGGGGTCGGGTGCCGAGCTCACCGTGGTCGAGGACCTCCGCATGCCGGAGGGTGATCGTCGCACCGGCTGGCCCCCGGACGGTGTACCGGACCCAGCCGACGAGGTTCTGCCCGAAATCGACCAGCTGCCGGCCGGACGGGGAGGACAGCACCCGCACCGGGCGCACCACCTGCTGGCGGCGCACGGGCGGGCCGAGGTACCTGGTCAGGATCGCACGGTCGAACGGCACCTGGTGCACCCCGCACCAGCCGTCGAGGTCTGCCCCCGGCAGCAGCCAGGCGTCGCCGGCCAGGCGGGCGTCGATGGTCTGGCCGTCGTACAGGTCGTTGGCGAGCACCTCTGACGGGCCGGCCCGCCAGGTCTCGTCAGTCACCACGCGCTGGAGGTGCCCATCGGCGAAGGTGACCGAGAGCTCCGCGAGAGCCGCGAGCTCCGAGCCGTAGACGGCCCTGCTGCCCGTCCAGCCCAGCCGCCCCCGGTACCAGCCGTTGCCCAGGCACAGTCCGAGGACCAGCTGCCGCCCCGCCGGCCGGTCCCCGGGCTGCCCCGGCCCCGACGCTCCCGACGCTCCCGACGCTCCGGACGCTCCGGCGGCCGGCAGCGCCGCCACCTGTGCTGTCACGTCGTATGTCCGGTACCGCAGCCGCCACTCGTAGCTGGACCAGCCGGGCGTGAGCACGTCGTCGCTGGCTGGCTGGCCGGCGACGAACGCCTCGACGATCCCGAGGCCCGTCACTCGCAGCTCGGCGCTGGCGACCTTCCCGTGGCCCTCGTCGAGCGGGACCTCGTAGCGCAGGCGGGGCGCTCCGGCGAAGTCCTCGTCAGGCGCGATCATCGACGCGGTCCAGGGCTGGGGATTGGTGCCGCTCTCAGCGGTCATGTCATCGCCCTTCTTCATTCCGAGGCCGCTCCCGTTCTGCGGTCTCCTATGGTGCTTTTCCCGTACTGCTGGCTTCTGTGGTGAATCGTTGCGTTATTGATGGTCCCCTGCCAGCTGCCCCCGCGCCAGCCGCTGGCGGGCCAGCCTGCGTTCGCGCTGGCGGGCCGGGTCGGCGACGGGCGCGGCCATCTGGAGCGTTCTGGTGTACGGGTGCCGGGGCTCCTGGCAGATCTGGCGAGCATCGCCCTCCTCGACAATCTCACCGTGCAGCAGCACGGCGATCCGGTGGCTCATCCGCCGCACGACCGCGAGATCGTGGGTGATGAACAGGTAGGCGCAACCCGTCGCCTCCTGAATCTCCAGCAACAGGTCGAGCACCCTGGCCTGGGTGGTCAGGTCGAGGGCGCTCGTCGGCTCGTCACAAATGATCAGCTTGGGCTGGAGGGCCAGCGCCCGAGCGATGGCGATCCGCTGCCGCTGGCCCCCGGAAAATTCCCGGGCGAGGCGGCTTCCGGCGTCCGCCGGCAGGCCGACCCGGTCGAGCAGTTCCCGCACCCGCTCGCGGCCCCCTGCTCTGCTGCTCCCCCGGCCAAGCAGCGGCTCGGTCAGGATGTCGGCGATGGTCATGGCCGGATTGAGAGACGAGTACGGGTCCTGGAAGACGGCCTGGAGCGCGTTCGCGCCTCGACGACGCTCCCGAGCAGCCTGCCTGGTCAGGTCGGCACCCTCGAAGGTGATGCTCCCGCCGGTGACCGGGGCCAGCCCGAGAATGGCCCGGCCGACGGTGGTCTTGCCGGAGCCGGACTCCCCGACCAGGCCAACGGTCTCACCGGGGCGGATGCGCAGCGAGACCCCTTTGAGCACCTCGATGCGTCCCGCCCGCCACCCGCGTCCGGGGAAGCTCACGCGCAGGTCGCGACAGTCCAGGAGCGGCTGCACGCTCATGTCGGGTTCACCTCCGCCCAGGCCGGCCGCTCAACGGCATCGTCCAATGTTGAATTCAGCAGCATGATCGTGTACTCGTCCTGCGGATTGGCGAACAGCTGGGAGGTCGTTCCGGTCTCCACGATCCTCCCCTCCTTCATCACACTGACCCGGTCGCAGATGTCCGCGACGACGCCGAAGTTGTGGGTCACGAGCACCATGGCCAGGTTGCGTTCCTCGCGGAGCTCCCGGATGAGATCGAGGACCTCTGCCTGCACCGTGACGTCGAGAGCGGTCGTCGGCTCGTCAGCGATGATCAAGTCAGGGTCCGCGGCAACCGCCCCGGCGATGAGGACCCGCTGGGCCATGCCGCCAGAGACCTGGTGGGGGTAGGAGTCGAAGGTGCGCCGAGGATCCTTGATACCGACCCGGGCCAGCAGGTCCAGCAGCGTGCTCCGGGCGGTGGCCCGGCTGATGGAGGTCGACGCCCGCAGCCCGTACACCAGTTGCTGGCCGATGGTGAACACCGGGTCGAGGTTGGACATCGGCTCCTGGGGGACATAGCCGATGCGCCTGCCTCGGACCTGCCGCAGGACCCGCTCAGACCCCAGGTCCGCCCCGTCGAACCGCAGCCGGCCGCCCAGGACGACGGCCTCGCGGGGCAGGATTCCCAGCACGGCGAACGCTGTCTGGGACTTCCCTGACCCGGACTCCCCGACCAATCCGTGAATCTCGCCTCGATGGACGTCGAGCGACACCCCTCGCACGACGTCGCGCACGGCCGACGGCGAGGTCGGATACGCGATCACCAGATCACGAACGCTCAGCAACGGCTCCGCCGCCCCCGCGGTATCGGGCCGCGCCTCGCCTCCCGAGCCAGGCTCGGGCCGCTGCTCGGGCCCGTGCTCACCCTCGGGTCGCTCACCCTCGGGTCGCTCACCCTCGGGTCGCTCACGCTCCGCCCGCAGCCGGGAGACGGCCTTCGCCCGCAGCGGGCGGACCTGGGAGGCGCCTTCCTGGAGCACGTCCCGCAGCGCGTTGCCCAGCAGGACCAGGCACAGCGTCGTCACCGAGACCAGGGTCGCCGGCCAGACGACGTTGATCCGCGCGATGTACAGGTTGTTGAACGCGTCCTGGAGCATGCCACCCCAGGAGGCCGCGCTGGGATCGCCCAGCCCGAGGAACTCCAGGCCGGCCTGGATACCGATCCCGGCGCTCAGGACGAACGAGCTCTGGATGATGATCGGCGCCCGCACCGCCCGCAGGACATGCCGGGAGATGATCCGGAAATCCGAGAGGCCGGAGACCCGGGCGGCGTCAACGTAGAGCTCGCTCCGCACGGTCTGCACCAAGCCACGGACCAGCCGGTAGTACGACGGTGCGATCAGCACACCGAAGACGGCCATCGCCGTCATGATCGACGGGCCAATCACCGCGTACAAGGCGATGAGCAGCACGAAACCCGGCATGGCCATGACGGCGTTGGCCGTCGTGGAGCTGATGGCGTCGAACCAGCCGCCGTAGTACCCGGCGATCAGGCCGGTGACAACGCCAAGCAGCAGGGAAACCGAGAGTACGACCAGGCACGCGAGCATCGTGCTGAGCGTTGCGTGCATGAGCCGGGACAGGATGTCCCGCCCGGCCTGGTCGCCCCCGAGCAGGTACTCCCCGGTCAGCGGCGGGGCATTGGTCAACTCCAGCAGCGCCCGGTTCGGGTTGTGCGGCGAGAGAGGGGAGGCCAGCCCGAAGAGCACGATGAGGGTGAGGACGACCGAGCTGATCAGACCGAGCGGGTTGCGCAGCAGGCGGCCGAGGACGGATGGTCCGGTGGTGGAGGTCATGACAGCCGCGCCTTGGGGTTGAGCCAGCCGGCCAGCAGGTCGACCAGGAGGTTGACCACGACCACGACCACAATGGTGAACAGGACGCATCCCATGACCGCCGGGATGTCCCCCTGGAGGGCGCTGCTGTTGGCCAGCAGCCCCATCCCGGGCATCGCGAAGATCCGTTCGATCAGAACGACCCCACCCAGCAGCGCGATGGTCTGGATCGACAGGATCGTCATCCCCGGCGCGGCCGCGTTGCGCAGGACATGCCGGAAGATGACGGCCCGCTCACTGATCCCCCGCGATCGCAGGGTCCGGACGAAGTCCTGACGCAGCACGTCGATGACGGCTCCCCGGAACTGCTGCGCGGACCCGGCGATCGATCCGATCAGGACGGCCATCACCGGCAGGACCAGTGATCGGGCCCACCCGGCGGGGTCGACGTCCGGTGAGACATACCCTGTGGCCGGGAACAGCGGCACGGCGATCGCGAAGGTGAAAATCAGGGCGATCGCGATGACGAAGTTCGGAATGGACGCCCCGACAATGCCGACGACCTGAAGGAGTTGGTCCAGCCAGCCGCCCCGGACTGCGGCGGTCACCCCGAGGAGCACGCTGAGGATCAGCGTGAGCAGCAGCGCGATCGTGACGATGGCCAGGGTGACGGGCACCCGGGTCGTCAGCATGGCGCCCACCGGTTCCCCGGTGAAGTAGCTGGCTCCCAGGTCACCCCGGACCAGACCGGAGAGCCATTTCCCGTACTGCACGACGACGGGCTGGTCGAGCCCGAGTTCGTGGACCTTGGCGGTCACCTGCTCCTCCGTCGCATTGGTGCCCAGGACCCGCCGGGCGATTCCCGAACCGTCGCTGAACACCAGGGTGAAGGTGACCGCGGTGACCACGACCGTCAGCAGGAGACCAGACATCACCTGCTTCAGGAAGAACCTCACCATGGAGGGCACTCCTTGGGATCTGGGCTGGCCACGCGTTCGGGTGGGACGCGTGGCCAGCCGGTGGGATCACGCCTGCCGGAAACTCGTCAGGTACGGGGTGTCGCTGCCGAGGTACGTCGACGCTGTGGTCGACGAGTCGGTCGCGTACAGGTTGGTCGGCAGGGCCCACGGGCAGAACCAGGCCTGCTCGACCAGGAACCTGTTGATCGCCTGGGCGTTCTGCTTCGCCTCCTCGCCGGTGGCCGTCTGTGCCCGGTCCAGCAGCGGTTGCAGTGCCGGGTCCGCGACATGCCCCAGGTTCCAGATCGCCTCGGGCACGACCGCCTGGATGATGTCCCACAGCGGCGTCCGGGACTCCAGCGTCATGTAGACGATCGGGTACTTGCCGGCCAGGATCTCCTGGAACGCCTGATTCATCGCGACCTTGACCTGGTTGACCTTGATGTTCAACTCGGCCAGCTGCTGCACGATGATCGGGTTCGCGGCGTCCATACCAGTGATGGTCGGCAGGTCGAACTCGAAGCCGTCGGCGAACCCCGCCTGCGCCATGAGCTCCTTCGCCCGGCCGACATCGTACGGGTAGGACTCGACCAGATCGGGCAGGTAGGCCTCGCTGACATTACTGAAAATCTGATTGGTCACGGCCCCGTTGCCCTGGAACAGCCCCTTCACGATCGCCGCCCGGTCGAAGACCATGTTGATGGCCTGCCGGACCTTGACGTTCCCCAGGGCGCGGATCTTCTTGCCCTGCTGATCCGCCAGAAACAGCCCGGCCCAGTTGACCGCGTGCTCCAAGACCCGCAGGCCGGAACCGACCGCCTCAGCCTTGGTCTGCGAGGTGATGGGCGCCGCGTTGACCTGCCCTGATTTCAGCGCGTTGAGCCGGGCCGTGATGTCGGTCATCAGCCGGATGACGACCTTGTCGTAGGGGTAGGCCGCCGTGTTCCAGTAGCGCTCGTTGCGGACGAAGGTCCAGGTGTCGCCGCTGGTCGTCGCGGCGGCGTCCAGCCGGTACGGGCCGGAGCCCACTGGGTTGGTCGCGAGGTCCGCCGCCGTGTGCGAGGCCGGGCTGGAGATGATCCCCGGAGCCAGGCACAGGAACATCGGCAGAAGGCCCTTGGACTTCGGCGTGGTCAGGACGACGGTCAGGGGGTCCTGGACGGTGACCGTGACGTCGGCCAGCCGGCTGGAGTCGCTGCCGCCGCCGCTCTTCATATGCTCCAGGGAAGCCTTGACCGCCTCCGCGTCAACGGCGGCGCCGTCGGTGAAGATCGTGCCAGACCGGAGCTTCAGGGTGAGCGCGGTCTTGTCGTCGTTGAAGGTGAAGGACTCCGCCGCGTTCGGGACGATCGTCCCGTCGGCCTCGTAGCGCAGCAGGGTATCGAAGCAGGCTTGCCACAGTTGCACGACCGAGCCGCCGCTGGACACCTTCGCTGGGTCGAAGGAGCCGGGTTCGTCATCGATGGCGAGCGTCAGCACCTTCGACCCGCCGCCTTTGGAGGTCGAAGACCCCTGCGAGGTGCATCCGGCCGCGCCGAGCAGGATGGCCCCGAACCCCAATCCCAGCATGCCTTTCCCGAAGGCACGTCGATCGATCTCCACCATCGGTCTCTCCTTTATGTCTTCTTCGTCGTGGTTCACCGCACCGGAGAATTGAATCGTTTCATGGAAACGTAGAGACCCAGGCAGCAGCCGTCCAGAGGCGCTACGAAGTCGTTATACTGGCCAGCCAGCCACCGAACAGCGTTGATCGTCGTGTTCAGCAGGGCATCCGCCCAGGCAAGCGCTATCTTTGATCTTCAGCCGACAGCCGCGAATGAGCTACCCAGGCAACAAAGTGGCCCGTTCAGCGCACAAAACCCGATCAGTTTGCCTTGAAGACAATCGTCTCGATGATGATGGAGACCTGCTCAAACGCATCGCAGGCCGCCTCCATCTCGTCGGCGATCTCTTTCATCTTCAGGGCGGTCAGGTCGTCGTACCGGCCGGAGAAGAGCTCTGCCAGCACCGCCCGGTGCAGCCGGTCCCCCTCGTGCTCCAGGCGATCGCACTCCATCCAGAAACCGGCCAGCTTCGCCTCCCACTCGGAGAGGAAGACGGCGAGGTCCTTCGTCGGCCTCAGCCGGGCGACCGCAGGCACGGTGGCCGTCGCCTGAGCCCGAAGCACCTGGATCAGGTCCGCCAACTCACCAGGCAACGCTGGCAGGGCGCCCAGGCCGTAGAGGTGCAGCAGCCCGCCGATCGCCTCAACATGGCCCGTGACGTCGCTGAGCTGGCTGGCCAGCCGGTAGACGTCGTCGCGGTCGAACGGAGTGACGAACGTCCTGCTGATCTGCCGGGACACTTCTCGGGTGATCGCCTCGTTGGCATGTTTGAGGTCGGCCAGCCTGGCACTGATCGCCCGGGTATCCGCCCCCGGCCTGGTGAGGTCCGCCAGCAGATCGGTGCCGTCTGCGAGGTTCGCCGCGGCCTGGCCGAACAACTCGTAGAAGGCGGGTGTCTCTCGGCGCATCGTGAAGAGCATGATCGACCTCCCTGCGGATCGGTCGATGTGGGTCCCAGTCCTGCAATGGTGACCTGGGCAGGTTGCCAGGTCGTTGCGGACGGATGAACGGTTGGCGAAGCCGAAGCCGGCCGCCCCCACCGCGGTCGACACCACGATCGACACCATGAGCCGTCGTGTTGACCTGACGCTGGGGCGCCAAGCCGACTAGTGTCGGACCAGCGTCGTAAAATGCCTGGTCAGGAGCCAATATGCAAAGTGACATCTTCAGTACCGACAATATGGCGCAACAGTCCACCCAGCTCGGCATGACCCTGCAACACACGAAGTGCGTCAAATACGTGCTGAATGGCGAGGTGGCCGCCAGGCAGGGAGCCATGGTCGCCTACCGGGGGAATCTCCAGTTCGAGGTGAAATCCCAGGGGGTCGGCAACCTCCTCAAGCGCGCGGTCACCGGCGAGGGGCTCTCCCTGATGACCGTCCGGGGGCAGGGTGAGGTCTGGTTCGCTAATCACGCCGACAACTGCTTCCTGCTCGACCTGGCGCTGGGCGAGGCCCTGTCCATCAACGGGCGCAACGTCCTGTGCTTCGATCCGACCCTGCGGTATGAGATCCAGATGATCCGGGGTGCCGGCATGTTCGGCGGGGGGCTGTTCAACTCGGTGTTCAGCGGCCAGGGCCGGCTGGCCATCACCTGTGATGGCCAGCCGATCGTCATCCCAGTCGCACCCCAGATGCCGGTCTTCGTCGACACCGACGCGATCGTCGGCTGGTCCGGGAACCTCCAGACCTCCATCCACAAATCCCAGAGCATCAAATCGCTGCTCAAAGGAGGGTCGGGGGAGCTGTTCCAGCTGGTATTCAGCGGGCAGGGATTCGTGATCGTTCAACCAAGCGAAGGCATCAAGATCCCTTCAAGCTGATCCAGGACCGTCACACCGAGCACCCGTCCGGACCA
>JAFGOK010000732.1 GCA_016926535.1 Micromonosporaceae bacterium
CGGATCATGAGTCCCGGAGGTCTTGGGGTCGGGCAGGGTGGCCAGCACCAGCCCGGCACCCCGGTTGCGGCGGAAGGTCCGCCGCACGGCGGGCTCGGCGTTGATCCTCGCCCGGACAGAGCGGAAGGTCGCGGTCGCCGGATGGCGGCGCAGGTACCGGGTGGCGAGGTCGACGGTGCGGTGGGCGTCGGCGTTGACGACGATGTCTGCGGCCCGCGTGTAGGTGACGATCAGGTGCGCGAGGTCCCAGGGCTGGAGGTCGTGCCAGGCTGCGAGCCGGTGCCCACGATGGCGGCTGGTCTGGAGCCGTTGCGGGTCCGGGAGGAAGATTCCGGCTGGTACCCGCTCGCGGCGGGTACCAGGGTCGGTGGTTCGAGTCTGCGGCATGAGCGCTTGGGCCACATCCCGCCGGAAGACGCTGACATAGAGGGATTACAAATCCGACCCCCCGATTGGAAACTGAAGATCACCGCTCCGGTCGATACGAGGCCTCAATCGGCCGTGAGAATCGATACAGAGAAGGGACCGGTTGGGGCTGAACGCGCAGGTCAGCCGGATGCACCGATCCGCCGACCGGCCCTCCAACACCTGCGCCGAGCCTCGCCAAACCGCTCCGAGAACCATGCCACCGACGCGGAATTCCAGCGATGATCGCGCGCCTGGCGAGATGACGGTCATACCGACACGTGATACTTGGTACGGCAGGGAGGAGAGCACCAAGTGTCGGCATTGCCGGGTGGCGCAGCGGACAAGATCGGGAACCGCTACGAGGCATGGTGGACGCTGTTGCGGCTCGCTGATGTCCTTCGCGGAGATGCCTCATGTCTGCGGTTGGAGCCGCTCGGGGCTGGCGGCAGTGGCATCGAGTTCTGGATAGACGAGACCGACGGACGATGGTGCGAACAGGCCAAGGATGCCTCGTCACGAGGATCTTGGACGTTGCATCGCCTCACCACCGAGGGATTTCTGGCCGCGATAGTAGACCACCTTGCGGATGGTCATCGTGTTCGCTTTGTTGCGTCAACACCCGCAAAGGAACTCAACGATCTAGCCGAGCGCGCAAGGGCCGCTGAGACGCTTCAGGAATACCGCGAAGTCCTCACCGACGCACAGCAGAAGCACTTCAAAGATCTTGTGACGACCTGGGGAGTCGCGACCGAGACGGCATGGCTGCATCTCAGACTCGTGCACGTCGAGCACCAGCCGCCAGAGCAACTACGGCGGATCGTCCGACTCACCTACGAAATCTTGGTACAGGGCGACCCCGATACGGTGATCAAGCACCTGCGGGGTTGGCTTGACGACGTCCTTCATCAGCGATTGACCGGACCCCTGGTCTGGAAACACCTCCAAGAGAAGAAGTTCGCTCGGCGCCTTCTCCCAGGTGACCCGACCACGCTCGAAGCCCTCGCTAACACCGTGGACCGGCACCGTCGGCGAGTCGACTCGACGCTTCCGACGACAGGAGTGGCAGCCCAGCCGTATGGGTCACAGCTCATCGCCAGGGTCACCGACACTGGGAGCGAACAGGTTCTCGTCCTCCACGGCAGGGCTGGAAGCGGCAAGTCCACGATTGCCGCTGACGCAGCTCAGCAGCTTTCGTCAGTCGGCTGGTTTGTTGGCGTCGTGTCCATGGATGGTTCCTGCGCCGCCTGCCAGACCGCCTCCGCATTGGGCACGGTGACGGGCCTGCCAGCCTCGCCAGCGGTTGCCCTCGGGGGCGTCGCCAACGGTTCTCCAGCCATGCTGGTGATCGACCAGCTTGACGCGGTCACAGCCTCTACAGCGGCCGAATGCCGGATGGATTCGAGGCCGTCACCGAGCTTCTCGACCAAACCGGCGCAATGTCCAATCTCAAGATTCTCCTTGTCGTCCGGACAGTCGACCTGACAGCCGACCCCCGAATGCGTTCACTGGTGTCGGACGACAAGCGCGTCGCGCAGATGGAGATCGGCGATCTGGAAATCGACGACGTACGAGCGTTGCTGCGCGAGAACGCGATCGATCCAACAACACTTGCAGAGCCGACCCTTCAACTGCTTCGCGTGCCCCTACACCTGTCGGTATTCAGCCGCCTGTCTCAAGATGCTCAGCGTGCGACCTACCGCACCCTTCCAGAGCTGTACCAGCGGTACACCGACGATGTCCGTTGCATCGTTGAGCGTCAGGTGGGGCATCTGGCCTGGGACGATATCACCGGCCCGCTGGTTCGGTACATGAACGAGTATGAGCAGCTCGAAGCGCCCTCAAGACTGCTCGGCTCGACATCACCGTCCGAGCGAAGGGCGCTGTTCTCCCACGGAGTACTCGTCGAAAATGGCCTAACTATACGATTTCTCCATGAAACGTACTTCGATTTCCTGTTCGCGCAGGCATTCGTCGCCGATCGGCGTGACCTACATGATTTCCTTGCCGGCTCCGGCCAGTTCCTGTTTCGACGAGCACAGACTCGACAGGTGCTGGAGTACCTTGTAGCCACCGACCGGCGAGCGTTTCGTCAGACGGTGGTGCGCATCCTGAGTAGCGACACCATCCGGGCGCACCTTCGCGACGTGGCACTCACGGTCTTGCGGCAGTTGGATGCTGATGCCGATGACTGGCACGCGATCGAGCCACTGGCGTTCGGTACGAGCGCGTTCTCTCAGCGGATCACCGCCCTGCTGTCGGTCCCCGCATGGTTCGACGCGGCCGACGCCGCCGGTCGGTGGGAGAAACTCCTGGCCGACCCGGCGACAGTCGACGCAGCAGCACACCAGATGGTGATTGCCGCCAGAGAACGCGCCGACCGGGTAGCCGCCCTGGTTCGCCCCTACGTCGGCGCGTCAGAGCAGTGGCGGCTGCGGCTGCGGGCCTTGGTTGAATGGTCGCTGCGGCCCGCGCTGGTGGGTCTTGCCGTTGAGCTGACGGAACGTGGCGATCTCGATGACGCACGTGGCCCCATCGCGGTCAACAGTGACTTTTGGTCGATCGTTCACAGCATCCATAGTGATGATCCGGCCGGAGCCGCGCGCCTGATGGGAGCGTTTCTCCGTCGCGGCATCGCTCGGGTTGAGGCCGATGGATCAGCGGATCCGTTCGAGTCGCAGCATCTCAGCCGCCACACGGCCAGCGGCAGCTCACTGATCGTTGAGATCGCGACAGCAGCGCCCGCCGTATTCGTTGACGAGGTCTTGCCCGTTGTAGTCCTCATTGCCAGTCACACTGCCTGCGCCACCAATCCACATGATCTCCAGATCGCAAGAAGGTGGGGCTGGCGGCATGTAGGCAGTGTCGACAGCGTTGACGACGCAGTGTTCGACGGCGTCGACACCGCGCTCCGCCTACTCGCGCACGATCAACCCGGGAACACCATCGATCGCGTGCAGCCCTTGTCTACCAGTGACATACGGGAGCTGCGTTTTCTTGCGTGTCGAACCTACGCGGCGGCCGGTGCAAGCGACGGTGCCATCGCCTGGTTGCTCTCTGATCACCGCAATCTCCATCTCGGTTGGACCGACAGCCGGAACTGGGCATCCCGAGAGCTGATCGAGGTTGCTACCCGTAGTTGCAGTGAAACCATGCTGGAGCGGCTGGCGCTTCACCTCCTCGCCTACTACCCGGACAGGGAAAAGGGCATGGATGCGCGCCCCTATCGTGGCCTGACGCAATATGAAGTGCTGACAGCCATCGACGAAGGGCGACGCAGCGCTGCGGTCAGACGCCGGATCGGTGAGCTGGAGCGAAAGTTTTCCGGTTTCCCACCCGAGCCTCCACAGCCCGTTGAGGTTGGCTGGGTTGGGCCACCCATTCCCCAGAACGCGGCGAAGTTCATGTCCGACGAAGACTGGCGGCGCGCGATCATCAAGTACCGAACCGCCTCGCACTCCTCCGGACGGATGCTTCTCGGTGGCTGCGAAGAACTCGCCGGACTTCTCGGCAGCCAGGCCAAGGAAGAACCCGAACGGTTTGCCCGCTTGGCGTTGACCTTCGGGCCTGGCACGCCGGGGGCACACTTCAGCCATGTGATTCGATCTGTCGCGAAGCATGTCCCGGTTGAGCTACTCGCAGAACTGTGTCGCCATGCCCGGCACGCAGCAGCACAGGATGGGGTTGACCGTGACATCTGTTTCGCGATCTACACGGCTCGCTCGAATGCGAATGACAATCTTGTAGAGATTCTCGAGCAGTGTGCCGTCTCCGGCGATGACCCCGTCCTGTGGGCATATCAAGAGTCCGACTCATCCGAACAGCCCGATTGCCGCGACGACCTCCATACGGCGGGTCTGAACTCCACTCGAGGTGCCGCAACCAGCGCGATCGCCCGGATCCTGTTCGCCTCGCCTACGTACGCCGATCGGCTTACCCCGACCATCTCCACGCTCGCGCAAGACCGATGCCTCGAAGTACGAGTAGTCGCAGCCGAGGCCGTTCGTGCCCTGGCCCGCCATCGCCCGGATGCTGCGCTCGACATAGCTCAGACATTGTTCGCGGACACGCCGATGGATGTGTTCAACAACGATCTGACCTGCCGCCTGCTACTTACCTGCGTCCTTCCCAGGCCAAGCATCTTCTCCAAACACCTGGAACGGGCACTCGAAGGGCCGGAGTCCGTTGCCAGGCGCGCGGGGATGGTCTGGGCTGTCGCGTACCTCCAAGACGCGCTCGCCGACCCACTGCGGATGAAGCCCGATGAGTTACCGACTGCGGCCCGCCGAGGGGCAGCCTCACAGCTCGCCGCCAACCCCTCCGCAGTACCGGACGAACTGATCCAACTACTCAACGACGAGGATCCGGACGTACGCGATGCTGCGGCAACCTCGGTCCGAGCGCTTGACCAGGTGGAGACAACTGCTGCCCAACGGCTGATCACAGCATTCGTCTCGTCACCAGCATTCGAAGATCATTTCGATGGGCTATTCCGGTCCCTCGAACGCAGTACGCGGCTGTTGCCGGAGGAAACTATTGCCGCCTGCGAGCGCGCGGTCGAGCTTGCCGGCCGAAGCTTTGGCGACATTCGAACCAGGCATTTCGCTACCAGCGAGAAGATCGTCACCGTGGTGCTGCGGCTCTACCGCCAGGGTGGCCAGCGCCTTCGCACCCGCTGCCTCGACGCTGTCGACCGGCTAGCAGAAGTCGGCGCCTACGGCCTCGACAAGGCCCTCGCCGACGAGCGCTGACTGGTCGATCTCTCACGCCACCACGCATCACATCCGTCAAGCTCCACATACAGACAAAATCCATTCGGGGTTGAACGCGCAGGCCAGGGGTTGAACGGACGCCTCATTCGGCGGTATTTGAGATGCAGCTGTGAGAAAGCACTGGACTTTGCAGCACGGCAAGCTTGTCTGCAGCGGCTCGTGCAGTACTCCTGCCGAATCGTGCAGCAGTCCGC